>CAJADV010000204.1 GCA_903938575.1 uncultured Gammaproteobacteria bacterium | reverse complement strand
GGCGCTGGCGAGCCGCGGCATCGCGTTCTCCGCGGTCCGCGAGGCCATCGGTCGCGCCAACAGCGAGACCGGCGGCTCGGTGCTCACGCTGGGCGAAACCGAACTGATGGTGCGCGCCAGCGCCTACCTGCAGTCAGTAGCGGATTTCCGCTCCATCCCGCTCGGTTTGTCGGGCGGCATTCCGGTGCTGCTCGGCGAGGTGGCGCATATCCAGCTCGGCCCCGAGATGCGCCGGGGCATCTCTGAACTCGACGGCGAGGGCGAGGCCGTGGGCGGCGTGATCATCCTGCGCAGCGGCAAGAACGCCCGCTCGGCCATCGCCGCGGTGAAGGAAAAAATCGCCGCGCTGCAGGGCTCCCTGCCCGAGGGCGTCGAGATCGTGACCACCTACGACCGCAGCCAGCTGATCGACCGCGCCATCGCGAACCTGCGTGGCAAGCTGATCGAGGAGTTCCTGATCGTGACACTGGTGTGCGGGCTGTTCCTGTGGCACCTGCGCTCGGCGCTGGTGGCAGTGATCACCCTGCCGCTGGGCATCCTCGGCGCCTTCATCGTGATGCGCCACCAGGGCGTGAACGCCAACATCATGTCGCTCGGCGGCATCGCCATCGCCATCGGGGCCATGGTCGATGCCGCGATCGTGATGATCGAGAACGTCCACAAGCGCATCGAGTCCTGGCGGCACGCCAACCGGGGTGCCGAACCCTCACCCGCCACGCATTGGCAACTGGTGAGCGAGGCCTCGGTGGAGGTGGGACCGGCGCTGTTCAACTCGCTGCTGATCATCACGCTGTCCTTCGTGCCGGTGTTCATGCTCGAGGCCCAGGAGGGGCGACTGTTCGGGCCGCTCGCGTTCACCAAGAGTTATGCGATGGCCGCGGCGGCGATTCTCTCCGTGACGCTGGTGCCCGTGCTGATGGGCTACTGGATTCGCGGCCCGCTCCCGGACGAGGCCCGCAACCCGCTGAACCGCTGGCTGATACGTCTCTATCAGCCCCTGCTGGGAGCAACCCTGCGACGCCCCGCACTCACGCTGCTGGTCGCGCTCATGGCGGCGCTGAGCGCGCTGTGGCCGCTGTCGCGGATGGGCAGCGAATTCCTGCCGCCGCTGGACGAAGGTGATCTGCTCTACATGCCGAGCGCGTTGCCCGGACTGTCAGCGCAGAAAGCCGCCGAACTGCTGCAGCAAACCGATCGCCTGATCGCCACGGTGCCCGAGGTGGCGCATGTTTTCGGCAAGGCAGGCCGCGCCGAAACCGCCACCGATCCCGCCCCGCTCGAGATGTTCGAAACCACGGTGCAGTTCAAGCCGCGTGAGCAATGGCGAGAGGGGATGACGCCGGAAAAACTGCTGGAGGAACTCGACCGCACCGTGCGGATACCAGGGCTGTCCAACATCTGGATACCCCCGATCCGCAACCGCATCGACATGCTCGCCACCGGGATCAAGAGCCCGATCGGCATCAAGATCTCGGGCACTGATCTGGCGGCGATCGACCGCGTTGCACAAGCCGTGGAGCACGCGGCGAAAGGCGTGCCGGGGGTTTCCTCAGCGCTTGCCGAACGGCTGGGAGGCGGACGCTACGTCGACATCGCGATCGACCGCGAGGCCGCCGCGCGCTACGGCATGTCGGTAGCAGAACTGCAGGAGGTGGTGGCAGGCCTCGTGGGTGGGGAGAACATCGGCGAGACAGTCGAGGGTGCGGCACGCTTTCCGATAAACCTGCGCTACGGGCGCGAGTGGCGCGACAGCGTGGAGCGGCTGCGCGAGCTGCCACTCACCACGCTGCAGGGCAGCCAGATCACGCTGGGCACCGTGGCGCGGGTAAGCGTCACGGACGGACCGGCCATGCTGAGGAGCGAGAACGCGCGGCTCTCGGGCTGGGTGTACGTCGACGTACGCGATCGCGACCTCGGTGCCGTGGTGCGCGACCTGAAGGCGGCAGTGGGGCGGGAGCTGAAACCCGAGGCTGGCATCAGCCTCACGTACTCGGGACAGTTCGAGTTCATGGAGCGCGCGAACGCACGACTCGCGGTCGTGGTGCCCGCTACCTTGCTGATCATTTTTCTGGTGCTTTACCTCACCTTCTCGCGCGTCACGGACGCGGTGCTGGTCATGGCAACGCTGCCCTTCGCGCTCACCGGAGGCATCTGGCTACTCTACCTGATGGACTACAACCTCTCGGTTGCCACCGGCGTGGGTTTCATCGCGCTGGCGGGCGTGGCGGCGGAATTCGGGGTGATCATGCTGCTCTATCTGGAGCATGCCTGGAGCGCGCGCCTCGCGGCGGGCTCTGCCAGCGAGGACGCCCTGCGTGAGGCCGTGATGGAAGGCGCAGTGCAGCGCGTGCGCCCGAAGGCGATGACGGTGACGGTGATCGTCGCGGGCTTGCTGCCCATCCTGTGGGGCAGCGGCACCGGCAGCGAGATCATGAGCCGCATCGCCGTCCCGATGGTGGGCGGCATGCTTACCGCGCCACTGCTGTCGCTGTTCGTGATTCCGGCTGCCTACCGGCTGCTGCGCAGCCGCGAATTGCGGAGACCGGCAACGCGAATCGAGCCGCGGGACATCACAGAGCGCTGAGGCGGTATCGCGGCGTGCCGGTGTCGACCCGGGAACAGCCCGGCCGCCTCAACGCAGCCGGATGTTCCACAACGGATTGCCGACGAATCGCTCCGGGCCAGAGGTGCCACCGCCCACGGTTGCAGCGGAGGTCAGCGCACCAGCGCCCTCGCCCTCGCCCTGCGGTGGCATCAGGAGCTCGGGCAGCCCACGGGCGCGCAGCGTGGCATTCAGCGCGGGCAGGCGCGACTCTGCAATGCCATCGAAGTCGGCGGTGATCGCCTGCAATTCGTCCTCGAGCACCACCGTGCGATCGAGCAGGGTCTGCGCTGGCCGCCCCTCATAACCCAGCAACGCGCTGTAGAGCTGATCGGTGAATTCGCGCAGGCGCTCCTCGCCAGTGACCGCACCGCCCTCCTTGGTGGCCACGATGCGCTTGCGCACGGCGGCGACCTCCACCGCAAGGGACTCCAGATCCCCGCGCAAGGCGTCCTTGGCATCAAGTCCGCCAGCGGCAGCTTTCGCCGCGCTGCCCACGTGGACGATACGGTCCGTCAGATCCGTCATGCGGCCGAACAGCGCGTGCACGCGCATCGCAGCATCGAACTGCGCCCGGCGATCGGTAAGGCTGTAGTCCGCGCGCCGGTCGAGCCCCACCTCGAGGCGTGTCTCGTAGACCTGCGTGCCCTTGGTGAGGCGAACGGTATAGGTACCCGGCAACACGCGGGGCCCCTGGGTGCCCGCAAACGCCACCTGTGCGGCCCTGGGCACGCGCGGCGGCTTCACCCGCATCGACCAGCTGACGCGGTTGATACCGCGGCGCTTACCCGCCGGCAGCGTGTCGATCACCGTGCCGGCGGCGTCGAGAATCTCGATCTTCAAACCGCCGAAGATATGGCGCGTGCGCTGGTAATAACTGATCACGGCACCACCCGGGGCATCGGGACCGACGAAGACGGCATCGCCCGAGGACCAGCCGGGCACGCCGGAGATGCGCTGCTGCACGGGTCGGCCCGGCAGGAAGGCCGCATCGGCCTCAAGCGTGGCAGCATCGAGCGCACGCAACGGTGTGATGTCGTCAATGATCCAGATGCCGCGTCCGTGGGTGGCCACCACGAGATCACGCTCGCGCTCCTGCAACTGGATATCACGCACCGCCACGGCCGGGAAATTACCGCCCTTGAATGCAGCCCAGTGCGCACCCGCATCGAGACTCATCCACAAACCAGACTCGGTGCCCAGATAGAGCAGCTGCGGGTTGACCGTATCCTGCCGGATCACGTGCGCGTAGCCCCGCACGCCCTGCTCCGCGCCCGCGATGCGCTGCCAGCTGCGGCCGTAGTCGGTGGTGCGGAAAACGTGCGGATCCATATCACCCCAGCTGTGCCGGTCGACGGTGACGAAGGCGGTACCGGGGGCGTGCCTCGACGCCTCGACCCACGATATCCAGGACTGCCCGCGGACACCGCCCTTCAGGTTGGGGCTGACGCGCTTCCAGGTGGCGCCGCCATCACGGGTGAGCTGGATATTGCCGTCGTCGGTACCGACCCAGATCAGCTTGTCATCGAGCGGGGATTCGCTGATCGCGTAGATCGTGGTGTGCATCTCGGCCGAGGAGTTGTCGACGGTGATGCCGCCGGAGAGCTCCTGCTGCTGGCGTGCGGGGTCGTTGGTGCTGAGGTCGGGGGAGACCCGCTGCCAGGTCTGGCCCTGGTCCGCACTGCGGAACAGGAACTGCGCGCCGATGTAGATCGTGCCCGGATGGTTGGGGCTCTGGTGGATGGGCGCATTCCAGTTGTAGCGCAGTTTCTCGCCCTTGCCGGCCTTGGGCTGGATGTCGCGGGCGAGTTTGGTGCGGCGATCAATGCGCGCGATGTTGCCGCCCTGCGCCTCGGCATAGACAACGTTCGGGTCGAGGGCATCGGGAATGACCCAGAAGCCGTCGCCGCCGTAGAGATTCTCCCAGCGCGAACTGGCGATACCACCGGGATAGGAGGAGTCACCCACCCAGGAGCTGTTGTCCTGCAAACCACCGTAGACCTGGTAGGGATCGCGGTTGTCGGCGGCCACGTGATAGAACTGGCTGATCGGCAGATTGTCTGCCTTCCACCAACGCCCGCCGCCGTCCTTGCTCAACCACAGCCCGCCGTCGTCGCCCAGCAATACTTCCTTCGGGTTCAACGGGTTCATCCACAGATCGTGGGAGTCCGCGTGGGTATTGCCGGCGGCGTCGGAAAAACTCTTGCCGCCATCCTCGCTCACGATCAGCCGCAGGTTGGGCTTGAAGAGTCGTTCGGGGTTGGTCGGGTCCACCACGAGTTTGGCGAAGTAGAACGGCCGCCACACCATCATCTGGCTCTTGTCGCGCTGCTCCCAGCTGAGGCCGCCATCGGAGGAACGGTAGAGCGCGCTGTCGACGCCCTCGATGAAGGCGTAGACGATCTTGCCGTCGGAGGGCGCGTGCACGACCTCGACACGCCCCCAGGGCCCCGCAGGCAGGCCTGAACGGGCGTGGATGTCGGTGAATGTCTCGCCGCCATCCTCGCTCAGGTACAGGCTGCTGCCGCTCGGTTTGTCGGGGCCTTCGCCACCGGAGCGGAAGGTCCAGCCCTTGCGACGAAAATCCCAGGTACCCACCAGCAGGCGGTCGGGGTTGGCGGGATCAAGCGAAAGCCCGGAACACCCCGTGGAGAGGTTCGGGCCCTTCAGCACGTGTTTCCAGTTGCGTCCGCCATCGACGGTCTTGAAGAGCCCGCGCTCGGGCGAATCGCTCCACAACTTGCCGGGGGCGCAGACCCAGGCAATGTCGCCGTTGTTCGGGTGTACGAGGATCTTCACGATGCGCTCGGTGCCGGGCAAGCCAAGGTAGGCCCAGGTATCGCCGCCATCGGTGGAACGGTAGACACCATTGCCCACCGACACGGAGTTGCGTGTCCAGGCCTCGCCCGTCCCCACCCAGACGTTCTTCGGATTGGAGGGATCGAGTGCGATGGCGCCGATGGACTGCACCGGCTACTTGTCGAACACAGGCCGGAAGCTGGTGCCGCCATCCTGCGACTTCCACACGCCGCCGCTCGCGGCACCGACGAAAATCACCGTGTTGCCCTTATCCAGGTGCGCGGCGATGGCGGCGATGCGACCACTCATGGCGGCCGAGCCGATATTGCGGGCCCCGAGACCGGAGATGACGCCCGCATCGACGACAGGCGCTTTGGCGGTGGCCGCTGCGGCAGGTAGCGCGGGCACTATCAGGACGGCGGCGAGGCAGAACGCATGGGTGAGTTTCACGGCAGATATCCTCACTGTGCGACCTGCGGGAAAATGAACAGCGCATCGTCCATGGCGAGGTTGGGCTCGGCCTTGTCGATCACCAATTTCTGCCCGCGTGCTTCGCCCTTCGGGCCGCTCTCCTGGGCGAATGGAATGAAGACCCCCGCAACCTTCTCGTAGTTGCCGAGTTCGGTCTCCATCTCGCGGCGGATGCCGCGGCGCTCCATCTGGTCGACCACGAGGATGTCGAGAAAGTAGTCCGGGTCGAGGAAGCGGTACTGGATGTCGCCGTTCTTCAGGGTGATCTTCAGCTTGTGCGCCTCGGTGCCGTCGACGTCCTCGGTGCCGAGGTACTCGACCCGGTGCCCCTTGGCCCGCCAGTCGACCAGCGGGCCGTCGATATCGGCCTGGAGTTCGTAGTCCTTGGTGTCCTCGGCGCTGATGCGCTCCGGGTCGCGGCGACCCTGGAAGGGGTTGATCATCCATGCCTGCCCGGCGGCGTAGCCCGTCACCTGGCTTAGGCCCTGCATGCTCAACTCGCCGCGCCAGCGGGCATCCCGTCGCGCCAGCGCGACATAGCCAAGCTCGATGCTGGAATCTCCCTGCGAAAAACTCAGCCGCCCGGTGGTCTTCAGGGATTTGAGTGCCTGCAGCGCCGCAAGTCCCCCGCGGGCTTCGGTGTTTTTCTGCACGAGTTCATCGACTGTGAGGGCACAGGCCGCGGGCGCGAGGGCCAGCATCAGCAGCAGCGAGAAGATGTTCCGGGACATGGCGCGATGACTCTCTCAGGCAGCGTTGCCGCAGAGAATACGGGGCGATCGTAGCGATCGCCAAGCCCCATGCACGGGCGCCGGGGCGGGCCTGCAACTGCAGAGCAAAGGCTCTTTCAGCCCCGCCTGACCACAAGCTCGAGCTGCCCAAGCCCCTCGGCTACCCGGTAGTCGATACGCTCGGCGTAGTTGCGCACCAAGAGGAGCGCGATCTCGTCGTCCTCGCCCCCGGACTCCAAGACATTGCCCACCGTCGGCGGGCTCTCCAGAATCAGGGAAAGCTCTCCGGTTTTCTCGGCAAAGTCGACGTTGACCGCGATGGGACCCGGGGCAATCGACGGCAGATGGAGTTGCACCAGCTCCTCGACCAGCAGCAGCAGGTTGTGGCGTGTGTCGCGGGGCAGCAGGTGCTTCTCGCAGAAGGTCTCGATCTCGGCGTTCATGGCGTAGAAATCGAACTCGGTCGAATCGATGTCGAACCTGTAACTGCGGATCCGGTGGATGAAGGCGCGGGTTCGGGATTTGACCGGGTTGCCGAAGATCTGCTCCGGCGTGCCCTCTTCGTAGATCAGGCCCTCGTCCATGTAGAACACGCGATTCGAGACGTCGCGGGCGAAATCCATTTCGTGGGTGACGATGATCATCGTCATGCCTTCCTTCGCCAGCCGCCGGATCACCGACAGCACCTCGCTCACCATCGTGGGATCAAGCGCCGAGGTCGGCTCGTCGAACAGGATCACCTCCGGCTCCATCGCGAGACAACGGGCAATGGCGACGCGCTGCTTCTGGCCGCCGGAGAGCTCCTCCGGGAAGGCATCGGCCTTGGCGCCCAGGCCCACCATCTTCAGCAGTTCGCGGGCTTTCGCCTCGGCCTCGGCGCGCGGCACACCCTTCAGGCGGATGGGTGCGAGGGTCAGGTTGCCGAGCACGCTCAGGTGCGCAAACAGGTTGAAGGACTGGAACACCATGTTCATGGTCTGGCGCAGGCGCGGGACATCGGCCCGGGGGTCGAGTGCGTCGACGCCATCGATCGAGATACGCCCGCTGCTCGGTTGCTCGAGCAGGTTCAGGCAGCGCAGGAAGGTGCTCTTGCCGGTGCCCGACGGGCCGATTACCGAGATCACTTCACCCTTGCGAATCTCGGCGCTGATGTCCTTCAGGACGGTGACGTCACCGTAACGCTTGCTGAGATGTTCGACGCTGATCATGACGGCGTGTGCCCCTTCTGTTGAAGCCAATGCGCGAGCTTGGCCTCAAGATCTTTGATCTGGATGGGTTTGTCGAGAAAATCGTCCATGCCTGCGCCCAGACACTCGTCGCGGTCGCTCGGCTGCGCGTTCGCCGTGAGCGCGATGATGGGCAGGTGCGCCGCCTCGCCTTCCCGCATGCGGAAGCGACGCGTCGCCTCCAGACCGTCCAGGAGCGGCAGGTTGACATCCATGAGCACGCCGCGATAACGCGACCGGGCGAGTCGGTCGAGGGCCTGCACGCCGTCGGCCGCGAGCTCATAGCTGTAACCGAGGCGCTTCAGCATGCCGAAGATCACCAACTGGTTCACCTCGTTGTCCTCGACCACCAGCACGTCGGCGCCGGCGCCTGCCTCGCGCGTCGCGGCCACGCTGACCACGACCGAAGGCGCTGCCTCGACAGACACGCCGTGCAGGAGGTGCTCGCCAAGCGGGACGGGCTCTACATCGACGAAACGCGCGGGGAGCTCGAACCAGAAAATGCTCCCGGCACCGACAAGGCTCTCGACCCCGATCTGGCCGCCCATCAGGCCGATGAGGCGCTGGCAGATCGCGAGCCCGAGCCCGCTGCCACCGTAGCGCCGCGACGTGGATTGGTCCGCCTGGGTGAAGGCACTGAAGATGAGGTCGCGCTTGTCGGCCGTGATGCCGATGCCGGTGTCCTTCACCTCGACCCGGAGCATGGGCTCGGCGCCTGCCGCGGGTCCGGACAGCAGGGCGCGCAGTTCTATCGCACCGTGCGGCGTGAACTTGATGGCATTGGCGAGCAGGTTGTTGAACACCTGTCGCAAGCGCAGCGGATCGAGGAGCATGGTGCGCTGCACGGCCGGATCGATGCGCGAGCTGAACGCCAGGCCGCGGGAGCGGGTGACGGGCGCGTGAAGGCGCATCACCTCTTCAACCAGCGAGGGGAAAAACACCGGCAGCAGCTCGACCTCGAGTTTGCCGGCCTCGATCTTCGAGAAATCGAGCACGTCGTTCAGGATGTCGAGCAACGAGCGGGCCGAGAAATACACGAGATCGAGTTCCGGACGCAGCTCGCCCACCCGGGCATCCGCACGCATCAGTTCCAGCATACCGATCACGCCATTCATGGGCGTGCGGATCTCGTGACTCATGCTGGCAAGGAATTCCGATTTCGCGCTGCTCGCGGCATCGGCACGCAGGCGCTCCTGCCGGAGCACCTCCTGCGCGAGACGGCTCTGCTCAAGCTCAGCCTGCGTGAGCCGCATCCGCTGCGCTGCAGCAAGACTAACAGCGGCCAGCAGTGTGAAAATCGCGAGCACCAGCCTGCGCCCGCGGGCGATGGACCCAAGCCACTGCGATGCCGGGTAGTCGACACCGACCAACATCGGGCTCTGCTCGGCCTCGTTCCAGAGCCAGACGTAGGCGCTCACCCAATCGCCCCAGGCGTCACTGTAGGGCGTGCCGCTGAAGCGACCCTTGCTGGCAAAGGCGGCGCGGATCTCGCCCGAGAGATCATCGTAGGGAGTACCGATCGGCGTGCGCCCCTCGCGCTCAGCGCCATAGCGGCCATCGCGATCGAAGTCGGTCTCGGAATCGACGACATGCAGGATGCGCCCGTCGGGCCTCAGCATCAGCACGTAGATGTCGGCCGCAGCCGGGTTGGAGGCCAGCCACCGCTTCTGGATGTCGATCATGCGCAGGTACGCGGGATCCTCCGGCCGCGTATCGGGGCCCATCGAGAGCAGGCCCATCTCGACCATGGCCTCGGCATAGGCCGGCGCTATGCCCTGGAGCATGCTGCGGATGCGCGTACGCTCGCTTTCGCCGTAGATATGCGCCCCCAACAGGCCCCCGACCACCACCACGGCAAGCATCGGCCACAGCCAGGTCGGTTGGCGCGTCGCGCGGACAGCCGGCGCAACCCTGAGCGCGAGCAACACGTAGAGGAAAGCCACCCCAGCCAGGAACAATGCCTGGTCGAGGTCTGGATGCAGGGACAGTTCGGACACCACATCGCACCGATCGGAAAACTACCGCGACGATAACACGGGGAGTCGCTGGCCTGCGCCGGCAGTTGGCGTCTCAGGCCGCGGGCAGAGCCCCTTTCAGGGCCAGCACCCGGGCGCAGGACGCATCGATGCGCGAACGCGCGAGCCGCCCCTCCGCCACCGCGCGCTCGAGGATATCCACCACCTTGCCCGCAATCCCCTCGTCAAACTGCAGGTTGTTGCCGAAACAGAGCATATCCACGCCCGCCGCCACGGCTCGCTCCACGGCCTGCTGCAAACCATAGCGCTGCGTGATGGCGCCCATCTGCATGTCATCGCTCACGATGAGGCCCTCAAATCCGAGTCTCTCGCGCAGCAATCCGGTGAGCACGGCCTGCGAGAGCGTGGCCGGATACTCCGGATCCAGCTTCGCATTGAAGACGTGCGCGCTCATCACCGCGCTGCAGCTCCCCGCCTCGACGAGGCGCTGGAAGGGCACGAGTTCACGATCAGTCCAGGTGGCGGTGACGTCGACGAAGCCCGCGTGGGTATCGCCGGCAGCGCTCCCGTGCCCGGGGAAATGTTTGGCGCAACAGAGCACGCCTTGTTCACGGTGCGCCTGGACAAAGGCGAGTGCATGACGCGAAACCGCCTCGGGATCCGCGGCAAAACACCGCTCGCGCGCCCGGATGATCGGGTTGCGGGGATTGGCGTCCAGATCGACGACCGGCGCGAGGTTGAAATTGAAGCCCGCCGCGGCCAGCGTGCGCGCGATCAGCGCGGCCTCGCGGTAGCTCGCAGCGGTGTCGTCCTGCCTGCCGAGTTCGGCGTGCGAGCGGCTCTCCGGAAAGCCGTAGGCCGCCTTGAGGCGGTTCACCTGCCCGCCCTCCTGGTCGATCGCGGTGAGCAGCGGGATCGGCGCGGCCGCCTGCAGGGCCGCCAGCAACGCGCGCACCTGCTCCGGGGACTCGATGTTGCGCCGGGGCAGCGTGGGGTCGCTCACGTCGCGGTCAAACAGGATCACGCCGCCCACGCCGGGATCGCGGATATCACGGAGCACCGCGCTGCAGTCGGCCGCATGGCAGCCGCGAAAACCCAGCAGCAACATCTGCGCGATGCGCTGGCGAAGCGTGAGGGTAGCGATGGAAAGCGTCATGCGGTGCAGCACTTCAGTGGCGATGGGGCATGGGGCATGGGGCCACGGGAACCTTAGCCGAAAAACCGCTGGCCGGCAGTGCTTTGCGCGGTCCGCCATCCAGGCCACCCGCGCGCCGCGGTGTCGGTCAGTAAAAACCCGACTGCTTGCCTCCACCTGAGGGCGCCTGCGACGGCAGGTGCAAGGGCGCTGCGCACACACCTGCTGTGGAATCCTTCCGTGCTGCCACCGTGACGCCCGCACAGCGCCTGTGCTGTACTTGGGGATCACCTCATATTGCGGCGGTCGCGCCTCCTGATGAACGGCCAATGACCCGCCACCTCACACTCCCCGCGATCGTCGCGATCATCTTCTTCAATGTGGCGGGTGGCCCCTACGCGCTGGAAGAGATCCTCGCCGGGGGAGCGGGCCTCGCCATCGTCCTGCTGCTGCTGACGCCACTGGTGTGGAGCGCCCCGATAGCGCTGGTATGTGCGGAGTTGGGCACCGCAGTGCCGGAAGAAGGCGGCTACTACGCCTGGGCCAAACGGGCACTCGGCCCCTTCGGCGCGTATTGTCAGGGCTGGTGGGCATGGCTTTACACACTGATCGACATCGGCCTGTACCCCACCATGTTCTGCGAATACCTCGCCTATTTCTGGCCCGAGATAGGCGCGGATGGCGACCCGATGCTGCGCCGCGTCATCATGCTCACCATGATCTGGGGCTTCGTGCTGCTGAACCTGCGGGGCGCGCGGACGGTGGGGCGGCTTGTCGAGATCTTTGCCGTGGCGGTGCTGCTGCCCTTCGGGATTCTCGTGGTGGTGGGCATCTACCGGATGCTCACCTCCGGCGTGCCCTTCAGCCCGGTCACACCCTTTCTGGCACCGGGCACCACGCTCTCCGCGGCACTCTCCGTGGCGGTACCGATCGCGCTGTGGAATTACCTTGGCTGGGATGCGATATCGACCATCGCCGGCGAGATGAAGGACCCGCGCCGAAACTACCCACGCGCGCTCGCCATCGCGCTCCTGGTGATAGCGACGAGCTACATCGTTCCGGTGATCGTCGCACTGTCGCTGGTGGGCACGCCGATCCACGCCGACGGCGCGGTTGTGGAGTGGACCACCGGCGCGTGGTCGGTGGCCGCGTCGCAGATCGTGGGGCCGTGGCTCGGGGTGGCCATCGCCGCCGGCGGCATGGTCTCGGCAGTCGGGCTCTACGCCGCACTGGTGCTGGTCTACAGCCGCGTGCCCTTCGTCATGAGCTTCGACGGCTATCTGCCGCGCAGCCTCACCCGCACCAACGCCCGGGAGGCGCCCTACGTCTCGCTGATTGTCTCCGGAATCATCTACTCGGCGGTGGTGATCCACTTCGACGATTTCGAAGCACTCGCGATCGCCGATGTCACCATGTACGCGGCCATGATGTCGCTGGAGTTGCTGTCATTCCTCGTGCTGCGATGGCGCGAACCGGAGCTGGCGCGTCCGTTCCGCGTCCATGGCGGCTGGCCGGGCGCCATCCTGGTCTGCATTCTCCCTTGGGCCTGTATCGGGCTGGCGGGTTACTACCAGGTCGTCGAGGAAGGCATCATGGAGGTCATCGGCAAGGCCGCCCTGCTCATGGCCGCGCCCCTGTTGTTCTACCCGTTCATCGCCGCGCGCCGGAAGCGCAGGTTGGCACTCACGCCGGAGCCGGTGCGCGACTGAGAACGAACGGGCGAGGCGCGCGCCTCAGCGCCGTGCCCCGCCGTTCCCCGCTCCATCCAACGTCCTGACCGACGCGAACAACAACCCACGAAAATCGCCATCGGTGCGCCGTGGCTCGGTGCGACCCACCGGGTTCATCTGCGTCATCAGCACGGCAACGAGTCCGGTGCGGGGGCTCGCCATCCAGTGCGTATCGAGAATACCGCCCCAGGTGAAATCGCCATCCAGGTCGGCGTAGGGCGATTGGCGGAAGTCGATCTGCGGTGCCACGCCCAGCCCGTAGCCGAGCCCCTTCGAGTCATCGCCCCAGTAGCGCTCCTGAGCGTCCTCGTCGACCTGGTTGCTGGTCATCAGCGCCACCGTGACGGGCGAGAGGTACTGACGCCCCTCCAGGCTCCCGCCATTGGCCAGCATCTGCGCGAAGCGCAGGTAATCGCCCGCCGTGGAGATAAGCCCACCGCCGCCCGAGATGAACGCCGGCGCACTGGTCGGCACGCCGATCGGCCCGAAATCCCCGGGAACGAGCTTGCCGTTCTCGTCATGCTTGTAGACGCGCGCCACCAGCGACTGCGCCTCCGCCGGCACGAAAAACCCCGTGTGCGTCATCTGCAGCGGATCAAAAATACGCTGCTGCAAAAATTGGTCGAACGGCATGCCGGAGATCACCTCCACCACCCGCCCCAGCACATCGCTCGCCACGCTGTAGCGCCATGCGTCGCCCGGGTGCGTGTAGAGCGGAAGCTTGGCGACTTCTTTGACTTTCTGTTCCAGCGTCTCGGTGCTGGAAAGGCTCAGCGTGGACCATGCTTCGGCATTGGGTGATCCCCCGTCGAAGAGCTTGCCGTAACCGAGGCCCGCAGTGTGCGTAAGCAGATGACGCAGGGTGATCGGGCGGCGCGCCGGTTCGGTCCTGGGCTTGCCTTTGTCGTCCAGGCCTGCAAAAACCCGCACATCGGCAAATTCCGGGAGATAGCGCGACAGCGGGTCATCGAGATGCAGCTGCGCCTCCTCGTAGAGCATGAGCACCGCCACCGCAGTGACGGGCTTGGTCATGCTCGCAATCCGGAAACGGGTGTCCAGCGTCATCGGGAGTTGCTGCTCGCGATCGCGCATGCCCACGGCCTGCGCGTACGCGAGCTTGCCATCACGCGCCACCATGATCACGTAGCCGGCGGCAACATCCTGCGCCGCCTGCTGCCCGAAATACTGCCCCATGTACGCCAGGCGCTCCGGAGAGAGCCCCAGCGCGGCCGGGCGGGCAATCGGCAGCGGCGCCTCGGGAGACGGCGGCCTGGCCCCGAGCCCGGGACTCATCCCCAGCGCGAAAAGGGCCAGCACGGCGGCAAGAACGGGGGCAGAGAGCGAACGGACGAAAGGCATGACAATACCTGTGGTGCATCTTGGTTTGGCGGCGGAGCCAGCGTACCGGAGTCTGCTCGCGTGGATCCACGCAAATCCCGCACCGCGAGTGTACATCCGGGCCGGACGAGTCTGGCGGCCTGCGGCAAGCGTAAGTCCAGCCGGCTCCCGCGCATCGACAAACTGCTGCATGCTAGGCGCGGGATGCAGCGATAGCGTGGTGAAACCGTGGCACATATCAGGAGCGATCATGCAGATGACACGTCGATGGCTGGCGGGCCTCGCGCTTGCGCTGGTGACGGAGCTTGCCATGGCGGTGACTGAACCCGCCTTCGCGGTTGTGCGCGCCGAGGCGCCCTTCGAGTTGCGTGATTACCCCGGTTTCATCGTGGCCGAGACCTGGGTTGAGGGCAGCTTCGATGCCGCCGGGCGCGTCGGGTTCCGCCGCATCGCGGGCTACATCTTCGGTGCCAACACCACCGCGGACGGCGCCTCGGCAAAGATCGCCATGACCGCACCCGTTACCATGGAGCCCGCGGGCGAAAAAATCCCCATGACCGCACCGGTGACCATGGAGGCCGAACAAGGACGCTGGCGCATGCACTTCGTGATGCCCGCCGGCTACACGCTGGCTACACTCCCCACGCCCAAGGACTCACGCGTCAGCCTGCGGCAGGTCCCGGCGCACCGGATGGCAGCGGTGCGCTTCAGCGGGCTGACGACCAATAGCAGCATGACCGAGCAGACCGCCGCGCTCGACGCCTGGATCGGCCGGCAGGGGCTACATGCCAAGGCCGCGGCCCGGGTAGCACGCTACAACGACCCTTTCACACTGCCGTGGAACCGCCGCAATGAGATCCTGATCGAGGTGCAATGAGCTTCGGCGCTCATGGACGGGCGACCCGCACGCAGGCATTCTTCGCGGGTGGATACAGCCGCCGTCAGCACGCATCCGATGCCAGATCCGCGAACCGGAAGGCCTTGAACATCGGAAACCTCGAGGATCCTCATTCATGCGACAGGCCACACTGCCCATCACCCTCATCGTGCTCGGCGTCAGCTGGCTGGTCTGGTACTACGGGTTGTTTCCCGATACCGACTGGCTGATCGCAGCCGGACTCATCGCCAGCGGAGTCTCGGTGCTGATCTTCGACGGCATCACCAAGTCCGCGGTGGTCATAGGGCCCCTGATGATGGCCTGCGGTGGCGCCTGGCTGCTGCACGACCGCAACCACCTGCCGTGGGCCGTTTTGCTGCCAGTGCTGCTGATCTGCCTTGGCGTCTTCATGCTGGTCTCGCGGCTCGAGGCGATACCGGAACAGCGCAAGAACCGGTCTGCAGACGCCTCCTGAGGCCCCGCTGCAGGCCTCAACGCACGCGGTAGCGGTTGTTGCGTGCGCCCCAGCCACTGATCGCGTTCTGCAGGGCCTGCAGCGCGATGGGCTTGCTGACGTAATCGTTCATGCCAGCCTCGAGGCAACGCTCCCGATCCCCCTGCAGCGCATCGGCCGTCAAGGCGATGATCCAGGGCGGGACAACCCCCGTTCTCAGCCGGATACGGCGCGCGGCTTCCAGGCCGTCCATGTGCGGCATGTGGAGATCCATGAGGATGATGTCGTAGTCCTTCTTGTCGAGCGCCTCCAGGGCCGCGCTGTCGTTGTCGACTACATCCGCTGCGTAGCCCATGCGCTCGAGGACCTTCAACGCAAGCTTCTGGTTGATCGCGTTGTCCTCAGCCAGCAGGATGCGGGCCGGGAAGCGTTGCGACAGCCCGCGATCGAGATCCGCTGGCGCTGGCCGCTGTGCGGCGGCGTCCAGAGGAGTCTCCTGCTCGTTGGCAGGCGCACGGATCGTGAACCAGAAGGTCGTTCCCACGCCAGGCTCACTGTCCACACCGATCTGTCCGCCCATCAGCTCGACCAGGCGCTTGCAGATCGCCAGACCAAGCCCGGTGCCGCCAAAGCGCCGGGTCATGGAGGCGTCGACCTGCGAGAACGGCGCAAAGAGTTTGCGCATGCCCTCGGGGGAGATGCCCATGCCGGTGTCACTCACTTCGAATCGGAGCATGCCGGGGCCGGCGTTGCCGACACGCAGCAGCACCTGGCCCGCATCACTGAACTTGACGGCGTTATCCAGCAGGTTCAGCAGCACCTGCCGCAAGCGCACCGCATCACCCAGCACCCGCCGCGGCACGGCTGCATCGAATTGGCTGCGCAGGCGCAAACCCTTGGCCGAGGCGCGCGCGATCACCAGTTCCAGCGTGTCGTCCACGCAGCGGCGCAGTTCGAGCGGAAGCTCCTCGAGCAGCGTCTGTCCGGCATCGATACGCGAGAAGTCGAGGATGTCGTTGATCACGGCGAGCAGGGCATCGCCGCTCATGCGGATGGTCTCGAGGTAATCACGCTGCTCGGCGTCGAGCTCGGTTCCCAACATCAGGGCCGTCATGCCGATCACGCCGTTCATGGGCGTGCGTAACTCGTGGCTCATCATGGCAAGGAATTCGGAACGCGCTTTCGCCGCCGCCGCGGCGGTCTCGCGCTCAGCCTCGGCGCGGAGGCGCTCTGCAGTTTCGCGTTCCACCTGCTGGCGTAGCAGTACGAGTCCGCGCCGGGCCTCCATCTGCGTCATGATCTGGCGGCCGATGATCTCCAGCGCATCACGCTGGACCGCGCTAAGCTCCCGCGGCACCCGGTCAATCACACAAAGTGCACCCAGCGGCTGTCCGGTGGGAGAGACCAGTGGCGCACCGGCATAAAAACGCAGATGGAAATCGCCCGTGACCAGCGGGTTATCCGCGAAGCGCGGGTCCAGAGTGGCATCCGGCACCGTGAGCAGGCGGTGCTGATCGAGGATCGCGTGAGCGCAGAAGGACTCCTCACGCGGCGTCGATTCGGCATCCAGGCCCACGCGGGATTTGAACCACTGGCGATCGCTGTCGACCAGGCTCATCAGCACGATCGGCGTCTCGCAAATGTGTGCTGCGAGCCGGGTCAGCTCATCGAAAGCCTCCTCGGGAACGGTGTCGAGGATCTCGTAGGCTCGCAGCGCTTCGAGGCGTGCAGTTTCGTCAGCGGGTTTGGATGCGGCGGGCATAGGGCTCTGTTACAAAAAGGACTGACGAGCGCAGGGAACGGGCTGCGCGTATCCGATCAGCTACCTGCGGGCATCGTCGGCATGCACACGCCATCGAGTTCCAGCACGTGGGTGAGACGCCCCAGCGCCATCCAGGAGCCGATGCTGAAGGTCATGTCGACAATCTCGGCATCACTGAAATCCGCGTGCATGCGCGCCCAGAAGGCCTCGTCATCGTCCATCGACTGCGGTGCACTGCCCAGGCGGTCCGCATACTCGATCACGAGCCGCTCGCGGGCACTGAATCCGGGCCAGCTGCTCCAGTTCGCGACCTGCGCGTAGAACTCCTCGTCGGGTGCGGGATCACCGCGCTCGCTCACCGCCAGCTC
>CAJADV010000203.1 GCA_903938575.1 uncultured Gammaproteobacteria bacterium | reverse complement strand
GTTGCGGATGCGCAACGCCGCTGATACGGGCACCACGACAGTCTACGGCGGTGTATTCCGCGACATCGGACTGCGTGAGTGCCTGGAGCAAGCCAGAGCACATCCGCATTACAGCGCGCCACTCGGACCCAATCAGGGGCGCGGTCTTGCCGTTGGTTTCTGGTTCAACCACGGCGCCCAGTCGAGCGCCAGCGCGCACCTCGTCGAGGGTGGCAAGGTGCTTATCCAGGAGGGCAATCCGGATATCGGCGGCTCGCGTGCCTCGATGGCGCTGATGGCAGCCGACACCCTCGGCATTCCCTATGTGGATGTGCACCCGATGGTGGCCGATACGGCAACCGTGGGCTATTGCGATATGACCGGTGGCAGCCGCACGACCCTCGCCACGGGCTATGCGGTGGTAGAGGCCTGCCGTGACCTGATCGAGGCCCTGAAGCGCCGCGCGGCGACGGTGTGGGGTGTTAATGCCAATGCGGTTACGTGGAGCGGCGGCTGCGCCTGGAACACAGCCGATGCCAGTGTGCGACTCAGCATCGCGGAACTCGCGGCCATGTCCGGGCGCACCGAGGGGCCGCTGAGCGGAAACGGCTCGGTGAACCTTAAAAGCGCGGCGCCGAGCTTTGCGGTCAATATCGCCGATGTCGAAGTGGATCCGGAGACCGGTGGTTCCCGCGTGCTGCGCTTCACCGCGATCCAGGACGCCGGTCGCGCTATCCACCCCGATTTCGTTGAGGGGCAATTGCAGGGCGGCGCGGTCCAGGGCATTGGCTGGGCCCTGAACGAGGAGTACCGCTTCGATGCCAGCGGCGTGCTGGAGAACCCGGGCTTCCTCGACTACCGGATGCCGGTCGCATCCGATCTGCCGATGATCGACACCGTGCTTGTCGAGGTGCCCAATCCTGACCACCCGTTTGGCGTGAAGGGCGTGGGTGAAACCCCGATCTGTGCGCCGCTTGCGGCGGTGGCCACTGCGTTAAATGCTGCTGCGGGCACCATGATCCGCGATCTGCCGCTGTCGCCGCCGCGGGTTCTGGCCGCGATCCTCGCGAAGCCCTGACGTGGCCCGGCTCGTTCTCATGCCCGCCCAGCGCACCCATACCGGGGGCGTGGGTGAGGTCGAGGTCGCTGCCACCGATTACCGCGGCGCAGTTGCCGAACTGCTGCGCCTGTTTCCGGACTTGCCTCTGGCGGAGATCGACGCCTGCAACGTCGCCATCGACGGCGAGCTGGTCGATTCGCCGTTTCTTGAGCCTTTGGCTGCCGGCTCGCGGGTGGTGTTCGTGCAGCGGATCGGTGCCGGCTGATGGGCATGGACGAGCAGCACGTCGAGTTGTACCAGCGCAGCCTCGAGGCAACCCTCGATGAGATCGTCGCGCTGCTCGACAAGCAGCAACTCGAGCGCGATGTCAGCATCCGCCAGTCGCAGGGCCAGGGCGCATTGGTGGGTGCACTGCTCGCGCGCCAGCAGCGCAGCGAACTCGAACGGCGCACCGTGCGCATGCACCCGGCCGATATCGCTTTCGTGCTCGAGCGCCTGCCCGATGAGGACGAGCGCAATGCGCTGTGGGAAGTCATACCGGCGCAGCGTCGTGGCGGCGTGCTGCTGGAACTTGCCGAGGGGGTGCGCGACGGCCTGATCGCCACGATGCCCCAGCAGGATATCGTTGAGGCGACCTCACATCTCGAGTCTGACGAGATCGCCTGGCTGGTGCCCAGTCTGCCGATGGATGCGGTCTCCGCGGTGATGTCGCAGCTCGACCAGAGCGACCGCAGCCAGGTGCGGGAGATGCTCTCGTATCCCGATGACACCGTCGGGGCCATGATGGACTTCGACATGGTCACGGTGCGTGACGATGTCGATGTCGAGGTGGTGCTGCGTTACCTGCGCCGTCACAAGGAACTGCCCGAGCCCTTCGACCAGGTGTTCGTGATCGGCAACGACGGCGTTCTGGTGGGTGTGTTGCGATTGCGCGACCTGCTGACGCACGACCCCGACTGCTCCGTGAGCGAGATCATGGTGCGCGACGCGCTGATCTTCAGCACCCACGACCCCGCAGACGAGGCCGTGCGCGCCTTCGAGCGCTACGACCTGGTGTCGGCGCCGGTGGTCAACCTGCATCGGCGTCTCGCCGGCGTGCTGCACTTCGCCGAGGTCATGGACCTCATCAGCGACAAGGCCGAGAACCAGCCCCTGAAGCAGGTCGGTCTGGACGAAGACGAAGATCTTTTTGCACCCGTGTTGCGCAGCGCCACGCACCGTTGGCCCTGGCTGGGACTGAATCTCCTCACGGCACTGGTGGCCTCCCGGGTAATCGGCGCCTTTGAGGCAACCATCCAGCAGCAGGTTGCTCTGGCCGCGCTGATGCCCATCGTGGCGAGCATGGGCGGCAACACCGGCAACCAGACGGTTGCCCTGATGATTCGCGGTATCGCGCTTGAACAAATCAGCAGCGCGAGCCTGTGGGTGGTGATCCGCAAGGAGGTATCCATCGCGGCGGTGAACGGGGTCATGTGGGGCGCGATCATCGCCCTGGTCTCGCTGGGGTTCTACGGTCAGCCGACCTTGTCGACGGTGATGGGTGTTGCCGTAGCGGTGAACCTGCTGATCGCGGCTCTGGCAGGCGTTTTCATTCCGCTCGCGCTGAACGCCGTCGGCCGTGACCCTGCGCATGGATCCTCGGTCTTGCTTACATTTGTGACAGATTCGATGGGCTTCCTGGTGTTTCTGGGTTTGGCGACGATCTGGATACTGGGCTGATTCGTAGCTCCACCGTCAGCGCTGGTATGCTGCCAGGCAGTAGCTTCTCTTCTCGCACTGACGGTGCCTTCACGGAGATTTCAATGCCCCTTCACACGGACGCCCGCGAGCCTGAGCGCGTAACCGACCCGACGGGCATGGGCGTTGGGGTTCGTGACAGCGGTCAGGCGTTGATTGATTCTGGTCGTTCGCGCAGCGCTTCCTCGCCACTCGCCTGAGATTTTCACGTGACCAGGAGAAAGAGAGCTCGCAGCGTCGCCATCATCATGGCCTTCGCCGTACTGCTGTCCGGCTGCGCCGGGACGGGAGACACAGCCGGGATCACGGAGGCGAGCACGGCCGGGCTCACGGAGACGCCTCCGTCACGCGCCGAGCGCTGCCTGCTGATTTCCGACATCCAGAATTGGCGTGTCGTCGATAATCGCCAGGTCGTGGTCTACGGGCGGCGCAGGGATGACGCTTGGCATCTGCGCTTTTTCAGCTCCTGCATGGATCTTTCGTTTGCCGAGACGGTCGCGTTCCGCGCCCGTGGCTCGACGCTGCTCTGCGGCGATCCGGGCGATGAAGTCATCACGCGCGGCGGGCGCTGCCCGATAGCGTCCCTGCGTCGGATCGACGCGGCAGGTCTTGCCGAGCTCCTCGACCCGAATGTCCGCAAGGACATCGGCAAACTGCCACCTCGAGACACCGCCCCCCAAGAGAACCGCCAGGAGAAGCAGTAATGGCCACGGAGTTCACCCTGAATGGCAAGCCGGCGCGGGCCGACGTTGATCCACAAACGCCGCTCTTATGGGTCCTGCGTGAGGGGCTGTCTCTCACCGGGACCAAATTCGGGTGTGGCAAGGGGCTGTGCGGCGCCTGCACGGTGCATCTGGACGGTACCGCAGTGCGCTCATGCTCGCTGCCCGTATCACTCGCGGCAGGACGCAGCGTGACCACCATCGAGGGTCTGGGGAAGGACGGTGGTCTGCACCCGGTTCAGCAGGCCTGGATCGAGGCCAATACGCCGCAGTGTGGATACTGCCAGTCGGGGCAGATCATGTCGGCCGCGGCGCTACTTGCCACCAACGCCAAGCCCGCCGATGCCGATATCGACGCGGCCATGTCGGGCAATCTGTGTCGTTGTGGCACCTACCCGCGTATCCGTCGGGCAATTCACCGGGCGGCTGAACTCATGACGCCGGCCGGCGCCGTAACGGAGGTGCAGCCGTGAACCGCCTGGATCGACGTGGTTTTCTCAAGGTCGCCGGTGTTGCCGGTGGCGGGCTCGTGCTTGGCTTTGGTCTCTCCGGCTGCGGCGAGAAAGCGCCATGGCCGAATCTGGAGTCGGGTGTACTTCAGCCCAATGCCTTTATCCAGGTGCGCGCTGACGGCGCCGTGGTACTCACCCTCTCCAAGATCGAAATGGGGCAGGGCGCAGCCACCGGCTTCGCCACTCTCGTTGCCGAGGAGCTCGGCATGGATCCACTCGCGATCGAATTCGGCTTCGCCGAGCCGCACAAGGACTACGGCGATCCGGAATTCCAGCTCATGATTACCGGGGGCAGCAGCTCTCTGAAGGGTGCCTGGCAGCCCCTGCGTGAAGCAGCGGCCACCGTGCGCGAGATGCTGCTCCAGGCCGCGGCGGCCAGCTGGAATGTTGCGCCAGGCGAATGCCTTGCCGAAGGCGGCAGGATCCGGCTTCGCGATGGATCCCGCGATGCGGGTTTCGGGGAGTTCGCCGTGGCGGCACAGGCTTTGCCTGTGCCTGCGTCCGTGACGCTGAAGCCCGCGTCCGAATGGACCCGCATCGGCAAGCACGACGCTCGCGTCGATGCGCGCGCCAAGGTTGATGGTTCAGCCCGCTTTGCGATCGATGTACAACTGCCCGGCATGCTGACGGCAGTGCTGTTGCGCTGCCCGCATCAGGGTGGTTCCCTGCAGGGATTTGACGCGGCACGCGCCGTAGTTGCACCCGGTGTCCGCCAGATCGTGGCCTGCGCGGGTGGTGTTGCCGTGATCGCGGACGGTTACTGGAGCGCCCGCAGCGCCGCGCAACTGGTCGAGGTCCAATGGGACAAGGGGCCTCTCGCATCCCTCGATTCCGCGGGAATCGCCCGCGAACAGTCGCGCCGGCTCGACCACGAAACCGGCAAGGTGGTTCGCGAGGAAGGCAAGCGCAGCGCCACTGCGCCGGCACGGCAGCTAAAAGCCGAGTACCACGTTCCCTACCTTGCCCACGCCACCATGGAGCCGATGAATGCGGTGGCCTCCATCACGGGCGATCGGGCGGAGATCTGGGCCGGCAATCAGGCCCCCGATGTCCTGCAGGGTCTGGTAGCGCGCGTGTTGGGTATCCCGCCCGCGAACGTCACCGTACACACCACGTACCTCGGTGGCGGTTTCGGCCGTCGACTCATGGTTGATTTCTGCCTCGAGGCCGTCTTGGTGGCGCAGGCCGCCGGCGCCCCCGTGAAGCTCATCTGGTCGCGTGAGGACGATACGCAGCATGATTACTACCGCCCCTCGGCGCTCGCGCGGATGACCGCGGATATCGGGCCCGATGGTGCGCTGCTGTCGGTTGAGGGTCGTCTCGTCGCCCCGAGCATCTACGCCCTGATGATGAAGGACGTTGCCCCCGCAATGATGCCGCAGTGGATGCCGGCGGGGATCATGAAACCGGTGGCGGCACTCGTGCGTGGCAATGACCCCACTCTGGACGAGGGTGTTTCTGGTCTTCCTTACGAAGTGCCGTACCTGCGGGTCGAGGCGCTGGAATACGATCCGGGCATCCGCGTGGGTGTCTGGCGCTCGGTGGGGCACTCGCAGAACGCGTTTTTCGCGGAGAGTTTCATCGACGAACTCGCGCATGATCTGGGCGAGGACCCGGTGGCTTTCCGGCTGAAGCGTCTGGCGGCTGGTTCGCGCCACGCACGTGTACTGCAGGCCGCAGCCGATGCGGCATCCTGGGGCAAGGCCGGGCCGGGCCGCGTTCAGGGGGTTGCCCTCCACGAATCTTTCAACAGCGTGGTGGCGGAGGTCGTGGAGCTCTCGGTCACGGATGGCAAGGCGCGGATCGAACGCGTGGTCTGCGCGGTGGATTGCGGCACGGTGGTGAACCCGGATGTCGTGCGGATGCAGGTCGAGAGCGGAGTGGTTTTTGCGCTCTCCGCTGCGCTGCACGGGGAAATCACGGTGCGCGAAGGCGCCGTTCAGCAGGATAATTTCGACAGCTATCCCTTGCTCCGGATGAACGAGTGTCCCGTGATAGAGGTGGTTCTCTTGAGCTCGGATGCGGCGCCCACGGGTATCGGCGAGCCGCCCACGCCGCCGCTCGCGCCTGCTCTGGGAAATGCGCTGTTCGCTGCCACGGGTGCGCGTCAGCGCAAATTGCCGCTGTCTCTGGGCTGACCGTGCAAACGGCGCGGGCTGATACCGCAGCAGCTACTACGGCCCGGGCGCCGCTCCGCGCGAAGCCGGTGCTGCTGTATCCCTTTGCCACGCCCCCCGCGCCGGGTGAGACACTCGAGGTGGCGCCCGGCGTGCTGTGGGTACGCATGACGCTGCCGCTGGCGCTGGACCACATCAACCTCTATTTGCTGGAAGACCACGACGGCTGGTGGGTGGTGGATACGGGTATGCGCGGGCGCACGACCCAGGCGAGTTGGGAAGCGGTATTCACCGCGCCCGCGCTGCGCGGCAAACCGATCAAGGCGATCATCTGCACCCACTGCCATCCGGATCACATCGGTCAGGCCGGTTGGCTGAGCGAGCGCTGGCGTGCGCCACTGTGGATGAGCGCCGCCGAGTACTACATGGGCCGTGTGTTCTGCACCAGCAGCAGCGATGGCCCGATCTGGGAAGCCCGCGACTTCTACGCGAAAGCAGGCGCGCCGTCAGAGTTCCTCGAGCGGATCGGCAAGGGATCGGCAGGCTTCTCCGGCATGGTCGAGCCAATGCCGCGCTCCTTTCATCGGCTGGCGCAGGGCGATCATCTGCTGATAAACGGTATGCGCTGGGAGGCCGTGATCGGGCGCGGGCACTCGCCGGAGCATCTTTGCCTCTTTCAGCCCGAGGCCGGGATACTCCTCTCCGGCGATCAGGTGATCCCGCTGATCACCTCCAACGTGAGCGTTATGGCGATCGAGCCAGAGGCCGATCCGCTCGCCGACTGGCTTGACTCGCACCGTCGTTTTCTCCGCGATCTGCCCGACGACGTGCTTGTGTTGCCCTCCCACAACACGCCGTTCCGCGGACTGCATGCACGCCTGCACTACCTGATCGAGCACCATGAGCATCATCTGCTTGCGCTCGAAGCCGCGTGCGTGGAGCCGTGCACCGCTCAAGAACTTCTGCCGGTCATCTTCCGTCGTGCGCTCGGGAGCGAGCAGTTGGGGCTCGCGATCGGGGAGTTGATCGCACACCTGCACCATCTGCGTGCGCTGGGCCTGCTACACCGGCAGGATAGCGAGGACGGGCTCTACCGCTACGTGGCGGCGGATCCACTGCGGGCCGCCCGCCTACGCGATGGGCTCGGCCCGGATGACGAGGATGTCCTCATGGATCTGGCGGGGCAGCCGGTGTGATGTTGCCGGGCGTTAGCTCGGCGCGCACGATGCGGTCGCCCACAAAGGAGCCGAGGTAGATTGCATTACCCACTTGCTGCGCAACGGTTGCGCCACCCATGGGTGCGCCGTGGTGGGCAATCACGGTGCGTGTGCTCATCGTGACGGGGTCTAGTTCAACCACTTCGAAGGCGGCGCCGCAGGCCCCGCCGCGCAGCCCCGCACAGTGGCTCATCGCCCGGAGTCCCGCGATCTGCGACGCTACCAGTAGTGTTCCCTCGGCGGTCCACTGGCTGTTGTCGGGGCCGAGCATTCGCGCTGTTCCCAGAAGCCTGCCGTCGGCTATCGCGATTTTCCGCACCTCCCCTGCAAGGTAGGCATTCAGATACAGCGTGCTGCCGGTCGCGTCGGTCTGGATGCCGTTCGGCAGGGGCGCAGCGGTGCCCGGTAGCGCTTTGCAGTTCCCGCTGGGCGAGCAGCGCAACACCATGCCGGTATCGAAACCGAGAAGCCCGCGAATCAGATATAGATTGATACCCGCGATGCTCGAGGCGTCCCGTGGATACATATGCGAGATGAGGAAGTCCCCGTCTGGAAGCGCAGCGACGTCGTTCATGAACGTTCCGGCCGGAGGCAACACACAGCCACGCCACGCGAGTTGCCAGTTGCCGGCCGCGCCGAGCAGTTCAAACAACTCCACGCTCTCGCGCCCGCCGTGATTGACGACGAGGATCTCCCTGCGTCCGTCCGCGCGCTGCGTCAGGTCGATGCCATGCGGAGAGAGCGCAACTCCCGGCGGCGTCTGGCACTCGCTACTACCCCAGTTGATCGCGCTGGCAGTGCCGAATTGCGGCAAGCGTGTGATCACGCCATCGACAGTATCGAAGAGCACGAGGGAGCCAGGGGTCGCGCGCTCCATGTCTCCCATCTGGCTGATCAGGAGCGTCTTGCCATCGGGAAGGAGCTCCATGTCCTCCGGATTGGAAAACCCGCAGACAGGTGTCAGTTCCGCGACCCTGACGCAACCGTTCACCGGAGGCTCGACATCGCAGCCCGCAAGTGCGAGCAGCAGGAGGAGCACGGCACAGCCCCGAGCAAGGCCAGCGGGCAGCGTTTGCGGGGATTCTGCGGGCGTAGTGTGCATGGTGCGATCTCCCAGGCTGACCTGGGGCTATGGTAGTGTGAAGGGCAAGCGCGGAGTACTCGCGTGACACTGGCGCCGGAGCGGATCCTTGAGTTCTTTTACGCACCTCAATGAGTCGGGCGAGGCCCGCATGGTGGACATCGGTGACAAGCCGGTGACCGCGCGCGAGGCCGTCGCAGAGGCCTGTGTGCGTATGCTCCCCGCCACGCTCGCGCTGATTATCGAGGGGCGCCATCACAAGGGCGACGTATTCGCCGTGGCGCGCATCGCCGGCATCCTGGGCGCCAAGCGGTGTGGCGATCTGATACCGCTGTGTCATCCCTTGGGGCTCGACGCGGTGGAGCTCGACCTCGAGGCGCTGCCGGCGGAATCCATGGTGCGGGTGCGTGCTCGATGCCGCTTGCAGGGGCGCACCGGCGTGGAGATGGAAGCGCTCACGGCAGTGAGCGTTGCCGCACTCACGGTCTATGACATGTGCAAGGCTGTTGACCGCGGCATGGTGATCGAGGGCGTGCGCCTGCTCGAGAAGCGCGGGGGTCGCTCGGGTCACTGGACGGCAGAGTCGCCGACCTGATGATCCGTGTCTGCATTTTCGCATCCATCCGCGAGCGGCTTGGCACTGCTGCGGTGGACGTGCCGTTCGAGCC
>CAJADV010000202.1 GCA_903938575.1 uncultured Gammaproteobacteria bacterium | reverse complement strand
GCGGCTCGGCCGCCATCCAGAGGATCCTCGCCATGTCTACCCGCCGCACCGGTTTTGTTTGCCACGAGCTTTACATGTGGCACAACACGGGTAATTACGCAGGCATCATGCCTTACGGCAATCCCGTGCAACCGTATGAGCACGCCGAGAATCCGGAAACCAAGCGGCGGTTCCGCAACCTGGTGGAAGTGTCCGGCCTGCTGAAGCAACTCACGGTTATCGAGCCGCGTCTGGCCACCGAGGCCGAAATCCTGCGCTTTCATACCCGCGAGCACCTCGAGCGGGTGCGTAGTCTGAGCGCGGGGATCGGTGGCGATGCCGGACCCTTCACGCCCATGGGGCACGGCAGCTACGACATCGCCATGCTGTCTGCAGGCGGCGTGCTTGCGGCGCTCGAGGCAATCATGGCGGGGCAAGTAAGCAACGCCTATGCGCTGGTGCGTCCGCCCGGTCACCATGCGGTGGCGGACATGGGCATGGGTTTTTGCATCTTCGGCAATGCCGCCATCGCGGGCTTCCACGCGCTGGAGCACTACGGCCTCGATCGCATCGCTTTCGTCGACTGGGACGTGCATCACGGCAACGGCACCCAGAGCGCGTTCTGGTCCGATCCGCGGGCACTCACCATCTCGGTGCACCAGGACAACTGCTTCCCGCCGGATTCAGGACACGTGCACGAGCGCGGCGAAGGGGCGGGTGAGGGTTTCTGCATCAACGTGCCGCTGCCTCCCGGCTCGGGGACCGGAGCCTACGAGGCCGCTTGGGACCGTATCGTGTTGCCCGCGCTGCGCGCATACCGCCCGCAGCTGATCATCCTGCCTTCGGGTTTCGATGCCGGCGCATATGACCCGCTGGGTCGTATGCAGATGCACAGCGGGGGCTACCGAGCGCTCACGCAGCGTATGGTGACGGTGGCCGACGAGCTCTGCGGGGGGCGCCTGCTGCTCTCCCACGAGGGCGGCTATCATGCCCCGACGGCGCCTTTCTACGGGCTCGCGGTGCTTGAGGAGCTGCGCGGTATCCGCAGTGGCGTCGAGGATCCCTTCGAGCCGATCATGGCCGGTCTCGGAGGGCAGGATCTGCAAGCCCACCAGTCCGCCGCGATCGAGCGCGCGATGCCGGATCTCGCGCGTTTGGGCGAGGGTATTGGACAACACTGATTTTCCAGGGAGCAGTGCATGCAACCGACACCGCAGAGGCTGGCAGACGATCTGTTGCAGCCCGACAGGCGCCGCTTTCTGGCCGGTGTCGGAGCGCTCGGCGCCGGCGCGGCCCTGGGCGGGTTCGCCACTGCAGCCCGCTCGTCGGCGGCCTTGCCCGGCGGCCCCATCGTGGGGCTCGATGCCCTCGCGCTCTCTGCCGCCATCCGCTCCCGCCAGATATCCTGCATCGAGGTGATGCAGGCCTACCTCGCCCAGATTGCCCACCATAACCCGCGCGTCAACGCGATCGTCTCGCTGCGTCCCGAGGCCGATTTGCTGGCCGAGGCCCGGCTTTGCGACGAGGAGCTCGGACGTGGGCAGTGGCGTGGCTGGATGCACGGTATGCCCTATGCGGCCAAGGAGTTGATGGACGTGCGCGGCATTCGCACGACCAGCGGTTCGCCACTGCTGCGCGACAACATGGCGCAGAAAGACTCGGTGTTCATCGGCCGCATCCGCGCCGCCGGCGCCGTGTTCATCGGCAAGACCAATGTGCCCGAGTTCGGCTACGGCTCACAGAGTTACAACCCGGTGTTCGGGGTGACGCGCAACGCCTGGGATCCCACACGTACCTCCGGTGGCTCGAGTGGTGGTGCGGCCGTGGCGCTTGCGCTGCGCATGCTGCCCGTGGCCGACGGCAGCGACATGATGGGATCGCTGCGCAATCCCGCGGGCTGGAACAATGTCATCGGCTTTCGCCCGACGCTTGGCACGGTCCCCGGTGACGGGCCTGATTACACGGATCTGCTGAGCACGGCCGGCCCCATGGCGCGCAGCGTGCCGGAGGCCGCGCGCCTCCTCTCGACCATGGCGGGATATGACCCGCGCGATCCGCTTTCCCTCGATCTGGATCCGGAGCGCTTTGCCGCGCCGCTCGACATGGACACAAAGGGGCTGCGCATCGGCTGGCTTCGGGATTACGACGGCTATCTGCCTATGCAAGCGGGTGTGCTGTCCCTGTGCCGCGACGCGCTGCGGCACTTCGAGGCTATCGGCTGTGAGGTTGTCGACGCGAGCCCTGATTTCGATATGGCCCGCCTGTGGCAGACCTGGCTCACGCTGCGCCACTGGTCTACCGCCGCCTGGGCCGGAGAGATCTACCGAGACCCTTCCCGTCGCGCACAGTTGAAACCAGAACTCGTCTGGGAGATCGAGGGCGGCCTCGGGCTGTCCGGGGCCCAGGTGAGCGAGGCCATGGCGGCGCGTGCGCGGTGGTATGCCGCTATTGCGGCGCTTTTCCAGAAATTCGATTTCCTCGTGCTGCCCACGGCGCAGGTATTCCCCTTTGACGCCGCGACGCACTGGCCCCGCGAGATCGCCGGTCGTGCCATGGATACCTACCACCGCTGGATGGAGGTGGTGATCGGCGGAACGCTCTGCGGTTCCCCGATCCTTGCCGTACCTGCCGGGTTTTCCGCGGGCGGCCTGCCGATGGGCCTGCAACTGATCGGTCCCCTGCGCCGTGATCTGGAGGTGCTGCGTATGGGAGCGGCATACACGCGGGAATCGGGCTTCGGCGCACGCCTGCCGCCGGGGCTCTGAGGCACTTCCTCCAGAGTCAAGGGCGGCTTCCCTGACAGCCTCGACAGAGTGCTGTCGGCCTGACTATTGTTCAAGGCAACGCGGAGCGGACCGGGTCTGCAACGTCGTGCTGTCCACAATCAACGAAGACGGGGGGATGCACATGAGCAGGATCCAGGATGTTCGGTTGCGTGCGCTGGCGGGGGCGATCGCGCTCTGCGGTGCTGCGATGTCTGCCACGGCTGCGCAGCAGATCGAAGAAGTCGTCGTCACTGCCCAGAAGCACGAACAGGGCATCAACGACGTCGGCGTCACCATCAATGCCTTCACCGGCGACCGGCTGAAGGAAATGGGCGTCAAAACGGCCGAGGATGTGGCGCTCCATACCGCCGGCCTCACGGTGAACGAATCGTTCTCGCTTGGCGTTCCGGTCTACACGATCCGTGGCGTGGGTTTTCAGGACTACAACGTGGGCGCCTCCTCCACGGTGGGCCTGTATTTCGACGAGGTCTCGTTGCCTTACAGCGTGATGACCCGCGGTGCAATATTCGACGTCGAACGCGTCGAGGTACTGAAGGGGCCGCAGGGTGATCTCTACGGCCGCAACACCACGGCCGGCTCGATCAACTTCATCAGCAAGAAGCCGACTGACGAGTTCGAGGCAGGTTTCTCGACGTCTTTCGGGCGCTACGAGACGCTCGAGATCGAAGCCTTTGCCAGTGGTCCGCTGACTGACTCCGCGCGGGGCCGGGTTGCTTTCAAAAAAGTGGATTCGAGCGAGGGGTGGCAGAAGAGCCTGACCCGTAATGACGAACTCGGCGAGCAGGATGCGGGCGCCGTACGTGGCATGCTGGAATTCGATCTCGGCGAATCAGCCACCCTGCTCTTGAACGCACACTACGTGAAGGACGAGGGCGAAAACGCGGCCGCCACCGCCTACAACGGCACGGATATCGGGCTGAACGAGTTCAACCTGCCCTACACACCACTCGACCAGTACCGGCTGCCCGGGGGCGCGCACCTCGGCGAGACTCCACCCTGGTACAGCACCAACGACAACGAGGCGGCCGACTGGACCAACACCACCATCACCCGGCGCAACGGCTACGACGAGGTCGTGAACATCCGCCCGCAGCGTGACAACGACCTGAAAGGCGCTTCCGCACGTCTCGACTGGGAAGTCGGCGGGATGACGCTCACCTCCATCACCGCCTACGACAAGTTCGAGCGTCAGGAGTCCTTCGACGCCGACGGCGGCGCCTACGTCGATTCCGGCAACATAAACACCTCTGAACTCGAGGTGTTCTCGCAGGAACTGCGGCTCTCCGGGAAGACCGACAGCCTGCTCTGGATTGCCGGTCTGTACTATTCCGACGACACCGTCGACGAGTGGTACAACTACTACATGAGCGACTCGATGTTCGGCAATGGCTCGGTCGCGTGGGGCGTGCCGCCGTTCCAGTTCGCGCCGATCCTCGAGCTCGATACGCTCTACTCGCAGGACACCACCTCGAAGGCGGCCTTCGGCCATGTCGAGTGGGATGCCACCGACAAGCTGCGTCTCACGGCGGGCCTGCGCTACACGGAGGAGGAGCGCGACTGGGAGGGCTGCACCTACGACACCGGCGACGGCTCGCTCTCTGGCTTCCTGAACTTTGCGTTCGGAACCTCGCTTGCGCCCGGAAACTGCGGCACTGTGGATGACGTCCCCGGTTCGCCCAACAACTTCTTCACGCTGTTGGGCACCGGAGGCAATCCCAACGACGCTTTCCATCCCTATGTCGACACCATCAAAACCGAGAAGTGGATGTGGAAGCTCGGCATGGACTACTCCTTCACGGACGACGTCCTCGCCTATTTCACCGTCAGCACGGGTTTCAAATCGGGCGGCTTCAACGGCGCCAACAGCAACGCGCAGACGCAGCTCATTCCTTATACGGAAGAGGAGCTCACCTCCTACGAACTGGGCGTGAAGGCCACGCTGCTCGAGGGGTCCATGCAGCTGAATGCGGCGACGTTCTTCTACGACTACCAGGACAAGCAGGAACAGGACATCTCCGTCACCTTCGTGGGCAACATCGGCGGTCTCACCAACGTGCCGAAGTCCGAAGTGAAGGGCGCTGAAGTCGAGCTGCGCTGGTTGCCGGCCGAGGGGCTCAGTATCGATCTGGGTGCTGCCTGGCTCGATACCGAGGTCAAGGAATGGGAAGCGGTTGATCCCACCAGCACCTGGGCGCCGGATGGCAGCGGCCTCAAGTATGTCGATGCATCGGGCATCGAACTCGCGATGTCGCCCGAGTGGCAGTACAACGGCACCATCTCCTACGACTGGCACCTCACCGACGGTCTGATGATGGGCGTCGCCTGGGACTTCAGCTACAAGGACAGCACCACTGCCCGGCTCGCGGAGCAGGCTGTTGAGGACTACACGGTGATGAACGCCCGGGTGCACGTGGCCAGCGACGACGGAAAATGGCGCACCACGGTGTGGAGCAACAACATTGCCGACGAGGACTACTTCCTGGCGGCCTACGCGGCGAACGGTCCCTTCGGGCGCGTGAATGCCATGCCGCGCACCTATGGCGTAACACTCGACTACAACTTCTGAGCGCGCCCCGGCCGCAACCACAGGCGCTCACACACCCCGGCTCCGGCCGGGGGTTTTTTTTGTTCTGCAGGGCGCGTGCATGGCCGGTGGCTTTGGGTAATCATGCCAGCGGTTCCAGCGACTGTGCCGCCCATGTCTCCCCGTCCCGCCGACTTGCCATGTCTCGTACCGCTCGTCAGGCGATGGCTGTTTCCTGTGTGCCTTGCCCTGGCGACAGGGTGTTCCCCCGACGGCTCGCCGTCGCCGGCTGACCGCGCGGCGGCCCGGCATGCCATAGCAGATCTCGTGCTTTTCAACGGGCGCATCCTCACCATGGACGCGCGCATGCCGCAGGCCGTCGCCATTGCGGTGCGCGACGGGCGCATCGTGGCGCTTGGCGACTCGGCTGACATCGAACCGCTTACCAATATGGCGACCCGTCTGATCGATCTGGAAGGGCGTGTCGTGTTGCCCGGCTTGCTGGATGCCCGCGATCCCGACGCTGGCGCCCCGCTGCCACCCTGCATTGATCCGGCACTGGGAGAGGCTGCAGCCACGCCGTCTACCGGCCAGAGCCCCGCGGACACCGTACCCGATGCCGCCCCGGTGGTTCCGGCTGGCGCAGAAGCAGGCTTAGCGAGCGAGGTGAGCGATGTCATCACGCGAATGCAGTGGCGCGGCCTGACAGCGATGCGCTTCCGGTCCGCACCGGTTTCAGCTCTTCCCGGGTTGCTGCAACTCTCCCGCGAGGGGCGGCTGCAGATGCAGGTGCAGATGGGGCATATTCCGCCCTGCGGAGCGGCGGAACGCCTGCAGTTGCAGCAGGTGATGCGCGACATGCTGGCAGGTGGAGGTGGCACTGCAGGCACGAGTGCCGCTGCGGTCACGCTTCGGCTGCGGCTCGATCCGACGCCTGCGGTGCCGCAGCCGCCCGCCATTGCGCCCGGCACGCTCGTGTCGGATCCGGCTGTCCTGCCACAGTCGGACGCGCCTCCTGCTCCGGCCTCGCCCGCGCCTGTTGCGCTGACGGATCCATGGGCGGCGATCGCAGCGATGGTGCAGGGCAGTGCGAGTGGGCCCGGGCAGTCAGCCCGCAAAGCGCTTGGCGCATTCACCACGGGCGCGGCCAAGGCGTTCGGACTCCAGCACGAAGCCGGCATGCTCGCACCGGGGATGCGCGCGGATATGGCGGTGATCGACCGCAACCCGCTCGAGTCCACCCCCGAGGCCATTGCTGCAACCGAGGTCCTGCAGACCTGGTTCGGTGGCGAACTGGTCTATGGCCAGGCTGATGTTGCGCGGCAGTGAGAGCCGGGGAGCGCGCTGCGCTTAGCTACCGGTTGTCAGTGGAATCGATTCAAAACCGCGGAATCGCGCACGCCGTGCGCGCCGTGCATCACCGGCGCGGCCTAATCCCGGAAAGCGCTGGAACAGGGCCAGTACGGCGACCTGTGCTTCCAGGCGTGCCACGTTGAGTCCCGCACAGGTGTGGATGCCAGCCCCGAAGGCAAGATGCGGGTTCGGACTGCGGGAGATGTCGAAGCGATCCGGCGCCGTGAACACAGCCGGGTCGCGGTTGGCGGCACCGATGCACAGGGTGAGTATGCTGCCGGCCGGCAGCGTCACGCCGCCAATCTCCGCGTCCTCGACCACCGTCCGGTTGCCCAGCTGGTTCGGGCTTTCCATCCGCAGCACCTCTTCCACGGCGCCCGCGATCAACATGGGTTCGGCCTGCAGTCGCTCGCGCTGATCGGGATGTTCCAGCAACAGCTGAACGGCGTTTCCGATCAGGTTGCTGGTGGTCTCGTGGCCCGCATTCAGCAGGAATATGCATTGGTGATACAGGGTCTTGCCCGAGAGCCGGAAACCCTCTGACTCCCAGCGCAGCAAGCGCGCAAGCAAGTCATCGTCGGCATCGCCCGGCGAGCCCCGGCGGCTTTGCACCAGCGCTTCCAGAAAGTCGAGCATCTCGAGTACGGCCTGGTTGCCCGCAGCCTTGGCCTCCGGTTCGAGGCCGAACTCCAGCGCACCCAGAATTGCCAATGACCACCGCCGCAGTGGGCCGCGCTCGCCAGGAGGCACCCGCAAGAGGTTGCCAATGATCTCGATGGGGATGGCTGCGGCGTAGTCCTCGACCAGATCGAAGTGTCCAGCGATCTCGATCTGGTCGAGCAACCGCTCTACCAGTTCGCGCAAGCCGGGCTCCATCGCGGTGATGGCGCGTGCCGACAACGCATTGCCGATGGCCTTGCGCACTTGTGTGTGCAGGGGCGGATCGCTGAATACGAGGCTGGTGGTGTGGTGCTCGAAAAGCGGGGAATCCGTGCCAAAGGCCGGCCCGAATTGCTGGCGCTTGTCGGAAATGAAGACCCGCGCGTTGCGGTAGATCGCATTCAGGTCCTCGTGACGGGTCAGGAAGAAACTGCCGTCCGGGCAGCGGTGCACGGGTGCGTGCTCGCGCAGCGCCGCATAGACGGGAAAGGGATCGGCATAGAAAGCTGCGTC
>CAJADV010000201.1 GCA_903938575.1 uncultured Gammaproteobacteria bacterium | reverse complement strand
GTGTTGCGCGTGCCGCGGGTGTTCGAGCCCGGGTTCTGCACACAGTTGCTGCGCTATTACGCGCAGACCGGATCGGAGGAGTCCGGCTTCATGCAGGACAGGGATGGCAAAACAGTGGGCGTCTATGACCACGCCACCAAGCGACGCCGTGACTGCAACATCTTGGACGAGGCGCTGCGCCGCCAGTGCATGATCCGGATCCACCGTCGCCTGGTGCCCGAGATCCTGCGCGCGTACCAGTTCAAGGCGACGCGCATGGAGCGCTATATCGTGGCCTGTTACGAAGGGGAGAGCGGCGGGCACTTTCGTGCCCACCGCGATAACACCACGCGCGCCACCGCACACCGCCGCTTCGCGGTATCACTGAACCTGAATGACGACTATGAGGGCGGCGAGATCTGGTTTCCGGAGTACGGTCGCCAGTTGTTCCGGCCAGCTACCGGGGATGCAGTGGTTTTCTCCTGCTCGCTGCTGCACGAGGCAACGCCGGTCCGCCGCGGTACGCGTTTTGTTTTCCTGCCTTTCCTCTACGACGACGCCGCTGCAGCGGTACGCGAGGAGACGGAGAAATTCCTCGGTGGCAACATCAACTCCCCGCCCGTTGCCTGAGGCGGCGAACAGGCAGTCAGGCGCTGCGATTCAGCGAGTCAGGGGGCGGTGGAGCCGGCAAGGATCTCCAGGTACCACTTGATGAAGCGGATTTCTATGTACTCGAAGTCCGGCTGCAGCGGGCCCGGCTCGTAGAAGCGCGAGTTCACGCCTGCGCTGTTGCGCGTAATGATGTACTCGTCTTCCTGCGTGGTGACATCCCAGAGCCAGGTGAGGGTCTGGAGATCGTAATCGCGACCTTCGACGGCATCGCTGCGTACGAACCAGACCACCTCGATATCGGTTGCCGTCAGTCCGCGCGGCGTGAAGCGATACAGCACGCAGTGATCCGGGTAGTTCAGCATGAAGGAGAGCGGGCCGATCTGGAAGTCGCCGGCGCCGCCGTCGAAACCCCTGAACTGCCCCATCAGCGGGGCCACCGGTTTGCCATCCTGGCTCGCGCTCTGGAAGCCGTCGAAGAGGGCGTAGCGGTTGTTCCAGACGCTGGTGCCGAAAACGGCTTCGGCGTCGTAGCAGCCGTCGAAGGTTCGGGTGACGCCCTCCACGCCGGTCATTCGCTGCGAACGCTCCCACAGCGCTGCCCGCAGCACCTCAACGTTCGGCGCGATCTCCTTGATGCTGTGCGAGCGTGCGTAGCTGCGGTGCGAGGTCGCGCAGTGATAGCACTCAAGGTAGTTCTCGAGCGCGAGCTTCCAGTTGGCATCAACACGGTAGACCTGCCGGTGAGCGATCTTTGCGTTTTCGAGTTCGTAGGGCGCCAGAGCAGGGTCGATGCGGTCCAGTGCCAGGGAGAAATCCCCGGCGTCGGGATCGGCGTTAATGAAAATGAGCCCGTGACGGATGAACACACGAAGCTGCTTCAGCCCCGAGTCCCCGGGGCAGAACGCACCCTGCCGATCCATGTGTCGCGCGCCCCGCAGGCTGCCGTCGGTCCCATAAACCCAGCCGTGGTAGGGGCACACGAAGGTCTTGCGGGTGCCGGAGGCTTCCTCGCACACGCGGGCACCGCGGTGCCGGCAACTGTTCACCAGCGCGCGCACCACGCCATCCTCGCCACGCGTGACGATGAAGGCATCCTCGTCGACCTCGTACTGAAAGAAGTCGCCCGGCTCGGGAATCTGGCTCGTGTGGCCGGCGTAGAGCCAGCTGCGGTAGAGGATCTGCTCGAGGTCGGTTTGATAGACCACAGCCGAGCGATAGAAATAGCCGGTAAGGGCGTAGCCCGGGTGTTCGAGGCGCGCCTTCGCTTCAGCGCGCATCCGTGCGGCGCTGTCCTCGGGGTAGCTTGCGATCCTAAGCATCGGTTGTCTTGCCAGGTTTCAGTTCAGAGTCGTATCCAGGCCGATTTTTCCTGCATGTAGGAGCGCACGCTGTCGATGCAGTTGTCCTTTGCGTTGCCGGATTGCTTGAAGCCGCCGAAAGGCTGCGTCATGTCGCCCTCGTCGAAGGTGTTGACCCACACCACGCCGGCCTCGATGGCGCGCACGCAGTGAATGGCGGTGGACAGATCGCGCGTCCAGACGCTTGCTGCAAGGCCGTAGATCGTATCGTTGGCGATCTCGATCGCCTCCTCGACGGTGTCGAAGGCAATCACGCTGGCAACGGGGCCGAAAATCTCCTCGCGGGCGATCGACATGCTGCTGCTGACGCCGGTGAAGAGTGTCGGGTTCACATAGGCGCCCTCGGGCAGCGCGGCCGGCGCATCGCCGCCCATCGCGAGCCTGGCGCCCTCGCTGACACCCGTCTGGATCATGCTGAGCACCCGGCGCTGTGACTCGCGATCGACCAGCGGCCCCATCGAGGTGGCGGGGTCCAAGGGGTCCCCGGGCGTGAAGGCGAGCGCGGCGCGGGCAGAGAAGCGCTCGACGAATTCGTCGTGGATGCTGCGGGCGACCAGAAGCCGCGAGCCGGCGTTGCAGACTTCGCCCTGGTTGCCGAATATCCCGCGAAACGCGGCTTCCACCGCGCGATCCATGTCCGGCAGGTCCTCGAGGAAAATCTGAGGTGACTTCCCGCCGCACTCAAGCGCCACTTTTTTCATGTTGGACTGGCCGGAGTAGACGAGCATCAACTTACCCACCTGGGTCGAGCCGGTGAAGCTGATCTTGTCGACGCCGGGATGCAGGGCAAGTGCGCGACCTGCCACTTCCCCAATGCCGTTCAGAACATTCAGCACGCCGGGAGGCCCGCCGGCCTCGACAAACAGCTGCCCGAGTCGCAGACACGACAGCGGCGCCTGCTCAGCGGGCTTGAGCACCACCGAGTTGCCGGCCGCAAGCGCTGGCGCAATTTTCCAGGTAGCCATCAGCATGGGGTAGTTCCAGGGCGAGATGGCGCCCACCACGCCGAGCGGTTCGCGCAGGATCATGTGCAGTGCGGCAGGGTCGGTGCTGGTGACGCGACCGTCGATCTTGTCGATGCATTCGGCACAGAAGCGGATGAAGCCGGCGACGCTGGGAAGATCTCCCGCGATCACGTCGCGGATCGGCTTACCCATATCGAGCGTCTCGAGCACCGAGAGGCTGGCTGCGTTGGCTTCTATCAGATCTGCCCAGCGGTACATCACCGCCATGCGTTCCCGAGGCGCCAGCTTCGACCAGGTACCGGCGCGGAAGGCCCGGCGCGCGGCCTGCACGGCACGGTCGACATCGGCCGGTGATGCAGCGGTCACCTCGAGCATCACGGCGCCCGTTGTGGGATTTACCGTTTCAATGACCCCGCCCTCGGGGCTTGCCCTGAACTCGCCATCAACAAAGAGCCGCGGATCGACTGCGCGCAGGGTATCTGCCGCGATTTTTTGCCAATCGGCGTAGGAAAGAGACTCGATGCTGCCTGCGTTCATGGGCGTAGCTCCTTCAGGAGGGGGAGAATGGATGCTTGCAAGGATACTGTTTGCAGGTATCGTAAGTCCGTTGAAAAATGTCGAGCAACTGCCGGCTTGCAGCGCATGCAACCGCAATCCCCCGCGGAGATCTCATGAGCCAGGCGAAAGAGTCGGGTACAGGCCAGCAGGAGCGGCGTCGGGCGCTGGTGGATGCCACCATGACGGCGATCGCCGAGCAGGGCTTCAGCAACCTCACGCTGGCGCATATTGCCCGGCTCGCAGGTCTCACCGCTGGCATCGTCAATTTCTATTTCACCAGCAAGGAAGCGCTGCTGCTGGAAACGCTGAAGAGCGTTGCCGAGGAATTCGAGCAGACGGTCTACGCGGCCCTGGACGCAGCGCCGAGCAGTCCGGCCGAGCAGCTTCAGGCGATTGTCTTCGCCTCGCTCGATCCCGGGATCACCGAGCCACGCAAGGTTGCTGTGTGGTATGCCTTCGGCGCCGAGGCGCGCGCCAGGCAGGATTACCAGGCCATATGCGGGCATCGTGACGCGACGTACTTCGCGCGGATCCAGACGCTTTGCGTTGCTATCGTCGCGCAGGCTGATCCGGGTGTGCGTGTGAGTGCCAGCGCCATTGCCCATGCGCTCTGCGGCCTGATCGATGAGTTCTGGCAATGGATCCTGTACCAGGGGCCGCAGTTCGACCGGGTGGCGGCTCGGGGGCAATGCCAGGCCTTTCTCGCCAGCGTGTTTCCCTGGGCTTACGAGTTCCCCGATCACGCGCCGGGCGCGGTGTTCGGTGCTGTTTCTACGCCCTATGCGCTGCGTCAGGCCACGGCCACCGATCTCCCGGAATTGGCCCGTCTTTTCGATCTTTACCGTCAGTTTTACCAGCAGCCGCCCGATCGCGCGGGTGCCCTGGCTTTTCTGGGGCAACTGATCACCGACGGGGCATCGGTGGTTTTTCTTGCCGAGGATCGCGACGGGCGCGCACTCGGTTTCACGCAGCTTTACCCGGCGATCTGTTCGGTGGCGATGCGCCGCTATTGGGTGCTCTACGATCTTTACGTGGAACGCAGTGCACGACGCAGTGGCGTGGCGCGAGCGCTGATGCAGCGAGCGCGACAGCACGCCGAGGAGACTGGTGCGCTGCGCATTGATCTCGAGACCGCACGGGACAACCTCGCCGGCCAGCGGCTCTATGAACAACTGGGCTACGTGCGCGAGCAGGAGTTCCACAAGTACTCCCTGCCAATTTTCTGAGGTTTGCTCCGGTGCAGGATGATTTCCAATACGGCCCGCTGGCCCGGGGCGCTTACATCGCCTTGCTCTGGTCCACCGCCATCCTGGGTTTTGTAGGAGCAGACGCCGATTGGGCGCGACATTACCTGCCGTGGCATTTGCTGCTGCTGGTGTTTCTTGGTCTCGGCCTGAAGCCCTTTGTTTTGCGCAGCGGGATCTACCGGCTCTGGCAGGGCTGGACTGCTGAACTGCAACAGCGTCGCAATGCGGGCCATCACGCCGCCGCCGCACGCAAGGTAGAGCGCGGTCGGCGGGACCAGAAGCTGCGCTCGACGCGGCTGCGCGACCCGAAGCTGCCGCCGCGCTGGTAACAGCAACGCGCAACATTCCTGAGAGTGCGGGAGAGCCGGCACCAACCGGATCGTATGGCCTGAACGCGGGCATGGCGCTCAGAACATCGGAGCCGGCGTCTGCCGCCGTCGTGCCGGCTCAAAGACCGGCTTCTCGAGTACGCGGGCGCGCGCCATGGACCGGGTCCACTTCAGTTCGCGCATCGAATAGATCTCGGCCCACAATTCCTCTCCCGGCTGGCCATGCGGCATATCGAGTGAGGCCATCGCGACGTTGCATTTTGCGGTCGGGCACCACACTGCGGAGGTGACCGTTCCCACCACCTCGCGCTGCCCGGCACCAAAAATGAACGAGTTGACCGCGGGCTTGTTGCCGTCAACGTCAAGACGCACAAAGCGGTAACGCGAGCCGCGTGCGCGCTCCTCGAGCAATGCGCGACGACCGGTGAATTGCCCTTTCTCGAAGTCCACGAGCCAGTCGAGCCCCAGTTCCAGTGGCGAGCGGCTGCGGCCGTGACGGATCGTCTGCTCGGCGGGTACGAAATCGATGCCTGCCATGATGAATCCCGCCTCGATGCGGGCAATATTGAGCGCGGTAGTGCCGATAGGGCGGATCAGATACGGCTCGCCCGCTGCAAACAGCGCATCCCATAGCGCGAGCGCGAGCTCCGTGCTGGTCCATACCTCGTAGCCGAGGTCGCCCGTGAAACCCGTGCGCGAGACCATCAGTTCCCCGCCCTGGAAGGGGTAGTGGCGCAGTTCGAAGGGTTTCAGTGTTTCGATGCCAGCGAGCCCCATCGCCCGCAACGTGGCGCAGGAGGTTGGCCCCTGCACAGCAAGCGCGGCAACGGAGGCCGTCTCCTCGGTGATGCTCACGTCGAAATCGAGCGCCGACCAGTGCAGCCAGTCCAGGCAGCGCTCCTGCGAACACAGGCGGTAGCGGCCCTTGGATACATGGAAGAGCGTGCCGTCGTCCTGCACCTGTCCGGCATCGTCGCACCAGATGCCGTAGCCCACGCGACCTTCACGGATCTTGCGCACGTCACGGGTGAACAGCCGGTTGAGGAATGCCTCTGCGTCAGGGCCTTCGATCAGGTACTTGGTCATCGGACACAGATCGAACACTGCAGTGGTGTTGCGGATTGCGAAGTATTCGAAGTCGACTTGCTCGAAGCGCTCCGGTGAGATGTAACCCTTCCAGTCATACCAGGACTGCACGCTGTTGGCGGCGCTGATGCGTGGATGAAAGGGGGTCTCGAGCATCATGCCCGCGTTGTGCGGCGGACGCGCGATGTGGTTGTTCATGCGGCATTCCCCCTGCGGATGATCTCGAGCGCGCAATTGCGTCCGGCAAGACCCATCACGCCGCCGCCCGGATGGGCGCCAGCGCCGCAGAGCCAGAGGCCGTCGACGGGCATCGCGTACTGCGACCACAGCACGACCGGGCGCATCATCAGCAACTGGTCAACCGAGATCTCGCCGTGATGCCAGTGGCCACCGCTCATCCCGAACTCGCGCTCCAGATCGGGCGGCACCAGCAGTTCGCTGGCTGACACCTGTTTACTGATCCCGGGTGCGACGGTCTCCAGCCGGGCCATGATCCGCGACTGGAAATCGGCGCGGGCCTCGGCGGTCCAACCCCCTTTGAGGTCGTAGGGCGCGTATTGCACCACGGCGCAGAGCACGTGCTTTCCCGCTGGCGCGAGGGACGCGTCATGGACGCTGGGAATGCTGATCTCGATCACGGGCTCCGGAGAATACTGGCGGTACTTCGAGGGATTCATCGCCTCTTCGAGCGCATCAAGGGGAGGGCAGAGCAGCAGACGATCGCCGCAGTGGGCTGGGTCCAGACCCGGGAACTGCGGCAGCGCATCAAGGGCGAGGTGCAGTTTGGCGGCCATGCCCCGCATCCGGATGCCTTCCACCCGCCGCACGAAACCGGCGTCGAGGTTCCGATAGCCCACCAGGCCGGCGAGGGTGCTGCGCGGATCCGCATTCGAGACGACGACCCCGGCGTGGATCTGCTCGCCGCTCTCGAGCGTGACGCCCGAACTGCGGTAGTCAGTGATGTCTATGCGGGCAACCCGTGCTCCGGTGCGCAGGATCACGCCGCGCGCGGCGGCCGAGGCCGCCAGCGCGTCGGCGAACGCGCCCATGCCGCCAGCGGGAATGGAGGGTCCCGCGTAGCCGAAGGCATCGGCGGTGCGGCGATAGAGATAGCTCATCACCGTGTTCGGCGCCC
>CAJADV010000200.1 GCA_903938575.1 uncultured Gammaproteobacteria bacterium | reverse complement strand
GGGCATGGCCCGCTCCTACGGCAGGGCGCAGTGATTCGTGGTGGTAGGAGGTGTCGCGGGCATGGCCCGCGCCTACGGCAGGGCGCAGTGATTCCTGGTGGTAGGAGCGGGCCATGCCCGCGATAGCGCCGTCAGGCGCAGGCACGGCGCATCCCGCATCGGGATCTCAGTCGAAGGGCCAGACCTCAAGGCCGTGGATTGCGTTGCGTACGTCCATGCTGAGGTTCACCGACAGCAGTCGCCGGTTGGCGGGAAGATCGTAAATGCTGACCGTCGAGGGTGATGAGCCGCCTGCGACCAGTCGTTCGTTGATCACGCATAGCCCGCGCGCGAAGCCCGCACGGGCCACCCCGCTGGTGTCAGCCTCGTGGTGCAGCAGTTCGCTGTCGTCGGGCATCGGCACGCGCAGCGCCCGGTCTTCTTCTCCCTCGCCCCGGCCCGCATAGCGCAGTGCATCCGCACGTGTATCGTTGAACAGCACGCCATCGCGGAAGGGCCTGGCGTTGTGCGTTCCAGCGGGCAGCGCTGCTGCCATGTACACATTGCGGCCATTGAAGTGCAGCATGCCACCCGCGTTCAGGCCACTGAAGTACATGCCATCGGCGTTGCAGTGAACGTTGTTCAGGTGCAGGTGATTCATCAGCAGGGGGCCATCGTCGCGACCGGGGTCGAAGAGCACGGCGCGGAACCGGTCATCCTCCGCGCTCACCCGCATGGCCCAGTCGAAGCAGCGCTCGTCCAGATCGAATCCGAGGATCGTGTCGAAGCCGGTCGAGGTGAGGAAGAGCTTGCGGTCGTAGACGCAGATTTCGTGGCAGTGACGCAGATACGGATTGCGCCAGGAGCCGATGCGCCGGAATGAGGGCGTGTAGGCGAAAAGTTCGTCGCTTGCTGCCACATACACCGTCTCGCCATCGAAGGCGATACCGCGCAGGCCGCGGTCCCAACCGCGGCCCGACCAGTCGATGTCTCCCCGATTCCAGTCGATCGGCTGGCGCACTTCCTGACGTTCAAGGTCTATGAGGTAGACCCCGCCGTGGCTTTCCCCCTGATGGCTGCCGCGCACAACCGATGTGGCAACCAGTTTCACGGGACTCAGAGTTTTACTTTGAGGCCAAGGCTTATCGTGCGCGGCCGGTAGATCGAGCGCTCGTTGTGGAAGCGCGGATCGCCGAACCAGTCGGCGTAGTCACCGGCCCCGCCGCGGACGATGTTGGTGATGCCCTGATTGTCCCAGACGTTGCGTGCCACCAGAGTCACTTCCCACTCCTTGCCCGAGTCATAGCCGAGCTGCAGGTTGCTGTGCCAGGTCTCCGGAATTTGGCCCTCGATGTTGCCGTCGAAGGAGTCGTCGATGTTGTCCCAGATCTCGCCGGTGTAGGTGGTGTCGTAGCGGAACCGGAGATCGCCGCCCATGCCGAAGGGCTCCGGTACGGTGTATTCGAGGCCGAATCGCAGTTTTTCTTCGGGCCCGTTGGGCATCTTCTGGCCGTCCTTGAGGATGAGGTCTCCGCGCAGGTCGAAGGTGTCGGCTGTGTACTCGGCCTTCGCCAGGAAACCGCTGCCGTCGAACTGGAGATTCTCGGTGATGCGCCAGTTCCAGTTCACCTCCACGCCGCGGCTCTCGCCGCCCTCGCCGTTGAAGGTGCCGCGCAGCCACCAGGCCTGGTCGGCGCGGCGGTTGAACTGGATGTCGTCCCACTTCATCAGGAAGAACGAGATGTTCAGCTGTAGCGAGTTGTCGAGCCACTCGCTTTTGAGGCCGGCCTCGTAGTTCTGCATCGTGTCCGGGTCGTAGGAGGCGGGCACCTGTCCGCTTGCGGCGGCGCGGGGGCTGTTATCGCCTCCCAGACGGAAGCCCTCGCTGTAGAGGGCATAGACCATGCGGTCTTCGTCGATTTGGTATTGCGTGCCGAACTTGAACACCTGCGCGCTGTCGGAGCCTTCGCTCGAATAGCGACCCTCGCCCTCGCCGAAGGATCCCACCGGGGGCTTGCCTTCGGGTGTGGTGTAGATCTGCTCGCGGTCCCGCTCGAACTTGAACCAGCGCGCACCGCCCGTGACCTGCCAGTCCGGTGTGATGTGCCACGACAACTCGCCGAAGGCGGCGGTCTGTTTGACGGTGTTGTCGTAGCGCTGGTCGTAGATCTTGTTGGTGGGGGCGAGCGGGCAGTCCACCTCGTAGCCTGCTGCAGCGTAGTAGCAGGCATATTCATTGACCGTCTGCCAGGCTTGGGTCTTCTGGAAATTCGGGATCTGCGCGCCGTAGTCCCAGGCATCGTGGACGTCCTCGTAGAAGGCGCCGACCATCCAGTCGAGCGTGCTCTCGCCCTGCGAGGTGAGGCGCACCTCCTGCGTGAAACGCTTCTGGGTCTGTTCGTTGAAGATGGTGCCGAACTCGTACTCGAAGTTGTAGCGGTCCTTGCCGTTGTAGAGCGCGTAGTAGCTTGTTTGCCACTGGTTATAAGCCATGTTGTCCCATTCGTACGAGGACTCGCGGTCGAAGTACGAGCTGGTCGACACCAGTTGCGCGAAGCCGAGGTCTCCGCGCACGGTGGCCGAGGTCTGCCACCAGTCGTCTTTGCGGTATTCGTCGAAGAAGCGCGCCACCTTGTAGTCCCCGAGGTAGGGATCGCTCTCCCAGGCGCCGTTGGCATCGCTGCCCTCTACCTGGTAGGCGAGGTCGAGGCTCCAGTTCTCGGTCATGTCCCAGATGGCACGCAAACGGGCGCCGGAGTAGTCGTATTTGTTCTGGTCGTTGTCGGCGATGGCGAAGTTGTCGCCCGGGCTGCCGTAGGCGCCGGCCCCTGCGAAGGTGCGGCTGCGGACGTTGTCGACGTAGCCGCCTTCTTTGCTGGTGTAGCCCACGATCCGCAGGGCGAGCGTGTCTGATACGGGGATGTTCACGTGGCCGTTCAGGTCGTAACCCGGATCGCCACCCTTGGTGGCGGAGGCTTCGGCATCGATCTGGGCTGACACGCCATCGTGGTTGGGGCGGTTGGTGATGATCCGCAGTGTCCCGGACTGGGAACTCGAACCGAAGAGCGTGCCTTGGGGGCCGGGCAGCGCTTCGATCCGCTCTATGTCGACAGCGTGGATCTCGAGGTGCTGCGAGATCGAGGTGACCGGTTGCTCGTCGAGATACACCGAGACCTGGCTGTCGGTGCGGTACTCCGATGAGCCCGTGGAGATGCCGCGCATCGAGATGGCGTTGCGCCCGGGCATGCTGTTGGTGAGTGAGGCGCTGGGCAGCGCCTTCATGTAGTCGTCCATGCCCTTCATGGCCATCCTGGCGATGGCATCCTGCGAGAAAGCCGTGATGCTCTGGGGCACGTCCTGCACGTTCAGTTCGCGCTTGGTGCCGGTGACCACCACCTCCTCGATGGTCTTGTCCGCGGGCTGGGCCTGGGCCTGTGCACTGAGCACCGAGGCGACCGCAACCGCCATGCGGGAGACGCGCCAAGGTCCCTTCCGGGCCGCGCCGCAGTGCTGCATGGAGAGCGGTTCGTGCAGGGGGGGCTTAGGGATTGTGCCTTTCATGAGTGGCTCCAGTGCGATTTTAGCGCTGTTTTTTTATGCCTAGGTACTTGCCGCCTCTCGACCGTAACACATCCTCCG
>CAJADV010000199.1 GCA_903938575.1 uncultured Gammaproteobacteria bacterium | reverse complement strand
CTGCCGATTACCGCGCCGACGGCATCCGCGCGCGAGTTGCTACACCGCAAGGAGATGCTGATCTGATCCTGCCGTTGATCGGACGATTCAATCTCCAGAACGCTCTTGCGGTGCTCGGCGTGCTGTTGATGCACGGCATCAGTCTCCAGAGCGCGGTTGGCGCGCTCGCGGCGGTGTCTCCCGTCCCCGGACGGATGGAGCGCGTAGACGCCGTCGCGGGGCCTCTCGTTATTGTCGACTACGCGCACACCCCGGATGCCCTGGAGCAGGCGCTGCGAGCCCTGCGCCAGCATTGCCGTGGGCGCTTGTGGTGTGTGTTCGGTTGCGGCGGAGACCGCGATCGCAGCAAGCGACCGCTGATGGGGCGTCTTGCTCGCGAGCACGCCGACGAGATCGTCGTCACCAGCGACAACCCCCGCAGCGAGTCGCCCCAGTCGATCATCAGCGAGATCTGCGCCGGGATTCCTGATCCGGGTGTGATCCGCGAAGCCGACCGCCGCGCGGCCATATTCCGTGCCGTGCGCGATGCGGGTCCGCTCGATTGCGTACTGATCGCAGGCAAGGGTCACGAGAACTATCAGGAGACACAGGGAGTCAGAACTCCGTTCAGCGATGTGCTGACGGCGCGTGAGGCGCTCGCGGCACGGGGTGGTGAGGCATGATCCGACACCTCGCGCTAGCCGAGATCGCGCATGCCCTGGATATCGAGCCCCCGGCGGGCAGCGAGTCGCTGCAGATAACAGGAGTCTCTACTGACTCGCGCTTTGTGCAGCAGGGCCAGCTTTTCGTCGCGTTGCGCGGGGAACGTTTTGACGCGCACGATTTCGCCGCCGAGGTGGTGCGTCGTGGCGCGGCGGCTCTCGTGTGCTCACGTGATGTGAATGTCCCGGTGCCGGTGCTGAAGGTTTCAGATACCGAAATCGCGCTCGGCAGGATCGGCGCCTATCACCGAGGCCTTTTTGGCGGCACGGTCGTGGCTATAACTGGCAGCGCGGGCAAGACCACGACCAAAGACATGATCGCGGCACTCCTTGCCCCCGTCGGTCAGGTCCTGGCGACGCGCGGCAACCTCAACAATGAGATCGGCGTGCCACTCACGCTGCTCGGCCTGGAAGCGAGCCACCAATTTGCCGTTATCGAAATGGGCGCTGGAAAACCCGGTGATATCGAGTACCTCGCGCAAATGGCCAGCCCGCGGGTCGCCTTGCTCACCAACGCCCTCCCGGCCCACCTCGAACGCCTGGGCTCACTCGAGGAAGTCGCCCGCACCAAGGGTGCCATCTACGCAGCCCTCCCGGTCGATGGCATCGCGGTGCTGAATGCCGACGACCCGTTTGCAGCCTACTGGGCGGGTGTCATAGGAGCGCGACGCACGCTCCGTTTCAGCGCTCTCGGCGCTGCGGGCGCGGAGGTTCGGGCGAGCAGCATCCGTATGCAGGATGGCTGCGCGCGTTTTTGCCTCGAACTCCCCGGCGAGCAGGTGGCGGTGCGGCTTGCGGTTCTCGGTGTCCAGCAGGTGGCCAATGCACTGGCGGCGGCAGCGGTGGGACATGCCCTCGGATTACCCGGCGAGACAATAGCCCACGCGCTGGAGAGCCTGCAGGGCACTGCGGGGCGTATGCGGCGGCTCCACGGTGACGCAGGCGCGCTCCTCATCGACGACACCTACAACGCGAATCCGGGTTCGGTGCGTGCTGCGATAGACACACTCGCGGGGCTCGATGGAACACGGGTTCTCGTGCTGGGAAACATGGCCGAACTGGGCCCCGATGCGCCGGCGTTGCACCGCGCCTGCGGCGTTCATGCTCGCGAGCGCGGTATCGATCACGTGCTTGCCACCGGTCAGCACGCCGCGGATGTGGCCGCCGGATTCGGGTCGGGAGCAGCCGTCTTCGGCGATCGGGAGGAACTCATTGCCGCCGCACGCACATTCGACCGGCTTGGCAGCGCGATCCTCGTGAAGGGTTCGCGCTCAGCCGGCATGGAGAGCGTGATTACCGCGTTGAGTAGTAAAACGGTGGGCCTGGCCCGCACAGGAACGCACTGATGCTTTTATGGCTTGCAGACTGGCTCACGGGCTACGCGAGCGCCTTCGGGGTGTTCCGGTACCTCACGCTCCGCGGCATCCTGAGCGTGCTCACCGCACTTGCGATCACGCTGCTGGTCGGCCCCTTGATGATCCGCATGCTGGTCGACAACCAGATCGGACAGTCCGTGCGCGACGATGGACCCAAGTCGCATCTGAGCAAGGCCGGCACGCCCACCATGGGTGGCGCTCTCATTCTCGTCGGGATCGTCGCCAGCACCCTGCTTTGGGGTGATTTGTCCAATCGCTATACCTGGGTCGTGATACTCGTGACAGTGGCGTTTGGCGCCATTGGCTGGGTCGACGACTACCGCAAGGTCATCGAAAAGAACCCGCGCGGCCTGCCCGCACGCTGGAAGTATTTCTGGCAGTCCGTAGCCGGGTTGAGCGCGGCGCTGTATCTGTATCTGGTGTCGGTTACGCCCGCGGAGACGCAACTGATCGTGCCTTTCATGAAGAATGTGGCATTGCCGCTCGGCATCCTGTACGTGCCGCTTGCCTACTTCGTGATCGTAGGCTCGAGCAATGCCGTCAACCTGACCGACGGACTCGACGGTCTGGCGATCATGCCGAGTGTGCTCGTGGCCGGGGCCCTTGCCGTGATTGCCTACCTCGCCGGCAATGCCGGGTTCGCGCGGTACCTGCACATTCCCTACATACCCGGTGCGGGCGAACTCGTGGTGTTCTGCGGCGCACTCGCAGGGGCAGGCTTGGGGTTCCTGTGGTTCAACACCTACCCGGCCATGGTCTTCATGGGCGATGTGGGCGCGCTTGCTCTGGGCGCGGCCCTTGGCGTGATCGCGGTCATCGTTCGGCACGAGATCGTGTTTTTCATCATGTGCGGCGTGTTCGTGATGGAGACGCTGTCGGTGGTCCTGCAGGTCGCCTCTTTCAAGATGACCGGCAAACGCATTTTCCGCATGGCGCCCATTCACCACCATTTCGAGCTGAAAGGTTGGCCCGAGCCGCGCGTGATCGTGCGCTTCTGGATCATCACGGTGGTGCTGGTGTTGTTCGGCCTCGCCACCCTGAAGCTGCGCTGAGGTTGGATCCATGGCTGCAGCGGCAATGAAAAAACAGGAGGGCGATGCGACCGTGCACAGGCTCGTGGTGGGCATGGGCAAAACCGGTTTCTCGCTGGCCATGTGGCTGGCGCGAAACGGTCACGCCTTTGCCGCGGTCGACAGCCGCGCCGAGCCCCCCCTCGCCGAGAGATTCCACCGCGAACTGCCCGACCATGTGCTGCATACCGGCGGCTTCGACGCGAGCTTGCTGGCGGGTGCCGACGAACTCCTGCTTAGCCCCGGCGTAGATCCGGCCGAGCCCGCCATTGCTGCCGCAGCAGCACATGGCGCGCGTGTGTTCGGCGATATCGAGCTCTTCTGGCGCGAGGCCCGCGCACCCATAGCCGCAATCACGGGCACGAATGCGAAGAGCACGGTGACAACTCTTGTCGGTCTGATGGCCCGCGAAGCCGGCGTCCCGGGCGGATGTGGCGGCAACCTTGGCACGCCCGCGCTCGAGCTGCTCGATGCGCAAGCGCGCCTCTACGTGCTCGAGTTATCGAGTTTCCAACTCGATACCGTGCTGGATTTCCAGGCTGATGTGGCGGCGGTACTCAACGTGGCGCCGGATCATCTCGACCGCTACCTCGATATGACCCGCTACGCGGCCTCCAAGCAGCGTATTTTTCTCGGTGCCCGCGTCGCGGTGTTCAATCGCGAGGACCCGCTGACCACGCCTCCCGTCGGCGCCGGCCACACCGTGTCCTTCGGTCTCGATGTGCCACGCGAGGGTGATTATGGTCTCGTGTGGCGCGACGGTGAGGAATGGCTCGCGCGTGGTGCCGTGGCAGTAATGCCCGCGCGCCAACTGGGCCTGCGTGGACGCCACAACATAGCCAACTCCCTTGCAGCGCTCGCCATCGCCGAAGCGGCCGGCGTGCCGCGCCAGGCCGCGGTGCGTGTGCTGAGCACTTACACGGGATTGCCGCATCGCTGCCAGATCGTCGCGCGTGCCGGGGGTGTCGACTATATCGATGATTCCAAGGGCACCAACGCTGCAGCTGCAGTTGCTGCGCTGCGGGGCATGTCGCCCGTGCCGCCCGGCCGTGTTTTGCTTATCGCCGGCGGCATCGCCAAGGAACATGATTTTTCCGCTCTCGCGGCAGAACTTGCCCGCTGCGCCCGCGCACTGCTGCTGATTGGCCGCGATGCGCAGGTGATCGCCGATGGTGTCGGCAATGCCACGCCGATCACGCACTGCGCGGATCTCGAAGCGGCGGTTCTCGCCGCAGCGGATCTCGCCCAGCCAGGCGATGCCGTACTGCTTTCGCCGGCGTGCGCCAGCTTCGACATGTTCCGCAACTACGAGCACCGGGGAGCGGCGTTCAGCGCTGCCGCCCGCGCGCTTCCTGGCGCGGAGGCGGTCTAGCATGCAAGCCCTGCGCGCCACCGATGCCAATCAACCCCGCTTCGCACTCGACGAGATCATGCTCGGGTTGGTGCTGGTGCTGTCAGCCTGCGGCGCGGTCATGATGGGTTCGGCATCGATGGATTTCGCGGCCGAAAAATTCGGCAACGCGTTTTATCATCTGATTCGCCATGGCATCTATCTTGCGATGGGTCTGGTCGTCATGGCCATCACCGTCCGCATTCCCCTCACCCTGTGGAATCGCGCAGGTCCCGCGCTGCTCGCCGCGGGCATCCTCCTGCTTCTGCTGGTACTGGTCCCCGGGATAGGCCGGAAAATAAACGGTGCAACGAGATGGATCGGATTCTCGTTCTTCAACGTCCAGCCTTCGGAGCTGGCGAAGTTGTGTTTCGTTATTTACCTCGCGGGTTATATACAGCGTCGGCAGCGGGAGATAGCGGGGACGCTGGGCGGCATGCTGAAGCCCATAGGCCTGCTGTGCCTGGCGGCTGCATTCCTCCTCGCCGAGCCTGACTTCGGCGCTACCGTCGTGATCGGTGGCACCGTGGTGGGCATGCTTTTCGTTGCCGGAGCGCGTCTTTTTCCCTTCGGTGTGCTGCTCGGACTGGTGGGATCAGGCGTTGCCGCGCTCGCGGTGTTTTCTCCCTACCGCCTGAAGCGCCTCGTGACTTTTCTGGACCCCTGGCAGGACCAGTTCGCCAGCGGGTACCAACTGGTGCAGGCCCTTATCGCCTTCGGCCGCGGACAGGTAACCGGAGTGGGCCTGGGCAACAGCGTGCAGAAGCTCTTTTACCTGCCAGAGGCACACACCGATTTTGTCTTCGCCATCATCGCCGAGGAACTGGGGTTGATTGGTGGGGTGTTCTTCATTGGCCTCTTCTCCGCGCTGGTGGGCCGGATCCTCTGGATCGGCAGGGCCGCAGCCGCACGCCAGCAGATCTTCGCCGCCTACATCTGCCTCGGGATTGCACTGGTTATCGCCGGGCAGGTTTTCATCAACATTGGCGTGAATGCGGGCCTGCTTCCAACCAAGGGGCTAACGCTGCCCTTCCTGAGCTATGGCGGCAGCAGCCTGCTGATACTGTTTGCGATGATGGGACTCGTGCTGCGCGTCGAGTACGAACTGCGCACTGGAAACAGCGGCTCCGCTCCGCCATGGCTCGGCTGGAGGGTGCGCAATGCCTGAGCATGGCGCACTCGTGCTGATCACCGGAGGCGGGACCGGCGGACATGTGTTCCCGGGGCTGGCTGCTGCCTCGGCGCTTGTGGAGCGCGGCGCGCGCGTGCACTGGCTCGGCACACGCACAGGCATGGAATCGCGACTGGTGCCCGCGGCGGGCATCTCCATTTCTTATCTCCGGGTTAGCGGGCTGCGCGGCAAGCGGGCGCTGCAGAAGCTGCTGGCGCCCTTTCTGCTGGTGGGGGCAATCATCCAGGCACTGGCAATCATGCTACGCCTGCGGCCGTGCTGCGTGCTGGGTACCGGAGGCTTCGTCGCAGGCCCCGGTGGGCTTGCGGCCAGACTTCTCGGCGTGCCGGTGGTGCTTCACGAGCAAAATGCGGTTGCCGGTACCACCAACCGGATACTCGCCCGCTTTGCCAAGACAATCCTGCTCGGCCTTCCTGGCCCATTCGCGGGCAATTCCAAGGCGCGGCTCGTGGGTAACCCGGTGCGCGCCGCAATTGCAGCGCTCGAGGCCCCGAAGACGCGTCTCTCTGGCCGCACCGGAGCGCCGCTTCGCCTGCTGGTGCTGGGCGGCAGTCAGGGCGCGCGCGTGCTGAACGAGCTCTTGCCGGAGGCGCTCGCCCGACTCGAGCCCGCGGGCAGGCCAGAGGTGCTGCATCAGTGCGGCGTTCGCGAACGGGATGCCTGTGCGGCGCACTATGCGCAACGGGGTGTTGATGCGCGCACCGAGGCCTTCCTTGAGGATATGGCGGCGGCCTATGCCTGGGCTGATCTGGTGGTTTGTCGGGCGGGCGCACTCACGGTGAGCGAGCTCGCTGTAGCTGGCCTCGCCGCCATACTCGTGCCCCTTCCGGGCGCCATCGACGACCATCAGAACGCCAACGCACGCTGGCTCGAGGCCGCGGGCGCCGCGCTGCGCTGCCAGCAATCGCAATTCACGCCTGAGTGGCTCGCGGGCGAGCTCCAACGCCTTTCTGGATCGCGCGAACAACTCGTCGCCATGGCATGCCGGGCGCGCGCAATCGCCCGTCCTTCAGCTGCCGATGACGTCGCACTGGCATGTCTGGAGGCGGCCCGATGAGCGCCAGTGACATGATGGCAAATGGCGTTCCCGGCATGCGGCGCATAACGCGCATCCATTTCGTCGGCATCGGCGGTGCGGGCATGTGCGGTATCGCCGAGGTGCTCTGCAACCAGGGCTACCGGGTCTCAGGCTCCGACGCGAGCGATTCACCCACGCTCCTGCGCCTGCGCGAGGCTGGTGTTGCGGTATACATCGGTCACGCGGCGGCACAGGTTGCCGATGCTGATGTGGTGGTGAGTTCCACCGCCGTGCGCGAGGACAACGTCGAGATAGTGACGGCGCGCGCCCATCGCATCCCGGTCGTGCCACGCGCCGAGATGTTGGCCGAACTCATGCGCTACCGTCACGGCATCGCGGTTGCCGGCACGCACGGCAAGACCACCACCACCAGCATCATCGCTTCGATTTTCGCCGAGGCGGGCCTTGATCCCACGTTTGTGATTGGCGGCCGTCTGACCAGCGCCAAGGCAAACGCACGCCTTGGTATCAGCCGCTACCTGATCGCCGAAGCCGACGAGAGCGATGCGTCTTTTCTCCATCTGCAGCCCATGGTTGCGGTAGTGACGAACATCGACGCCGACCACATGGGAACCTACGGTGGTGATTTCGAGCGGCTCAAGCGGACCTTCGTCGAATTCCTGCACAACCTGCCTTTCTATGGGCTGTGCGTGCTTTGCAGCGACGATGCCGCTGTCGCCTCGATCATTGCGCAGGTAACGCGACAGGTCCTTACCTATGGTACGGGCGCCGCGGCGGACTTCCGTCTGTGCGACTTCCGCCAGGAGGGCGCACGCTCGCACTTCCGCGTGGAGCGCCCGGGTGGCAAGGCGGCGCTGGAGCTCACGCTCGCGCTGCCCGGCGCGCACTACGCGCTCAATGCCACCGCCGCAGTTGCCGTGGCCACCGACGAGAACATTCCCGACGAGGCCATCGTGCGTGGTATCGCGGCGTTCCAAGGTGTGGGTCGACGCTTCGAGATGCATGGCGAATTGCCTCTTCCCGGCGGCGGCAGCGTGCTGTTGGTCGATGACTACGGCCACCATCCCACCGAGGTCGCCGCCAACCTTGCCGCGGTGCGTGCCGGGTGGCCGGACCGCCGTTTGGTGATGGTCTACCAGCCCCACCGTTACACCCGTACCCAGGAGCTCTACGAGGATTTCGCGCGCGTGCTCTCGCAGGTCGATGCGTTGGTGCTGCTGGAGGTGTATGCCGCGGGCGAAGACCCGATTCCCGGTGCAGATTCGCGCAGCCTCTGTCGCAGCATCCGCCAGCGTGGCCGGCTCGATCCAATCTACGTGGCTGGACCACAGGCAGTGCTTGAGGTGCTGCCGGAACTGCTCCACCCGGGCGATCTGCTCCTGGTGCAAGGCGCGGGCAGTGTGGGACGTGTAGTCGCGGGGGTGCTCGATTGGACGGGCGTTGCGGAGGGCACGGCATGAGGCGCTTCGAGATTGATCGTGCGCGCATCCGCGGCCCCGTGGCGGTGCTGCTGGGCGGTGTCTCGGCCGAGCGCGAGGTGTCTCTGGACAGCGGAGGCGCGGTCCACGCGGCGCTGTCACTGCAGCTGCCCGACGTACTCGCCATCGATGCACAGGCGGATGTCCTGCAGCAGCTGCTGGCGGCGAAGGTGAGGCACGCGTTCATCGCTCTCCATGGCGGCAGCGGCGAGGACGGCACCCTCCAGGGCGCGCTCGAGACACTCGGCATCAGCTACACGGGCAGCGGTGTGCTCGCCTGCGCGCTCGCCATGGACAAACTCCGCTGCAAGCGGTTCTGGCAGGCCGAGGGAATTCCCACGCCTGCGTTTGCCGTGGCCGAACCGGGCGCAATTTCGTGGGAGGCACTCAGCCGCGACCTTGGCAGTGTGCTCATCGTGAAACCCGCCAGCGAAGGTTCCAGTCTCGGCGTCACCCCGGTGGACGATGCCGCCTCGCTGACACAGGCCGTAGCGCACGCTGCTGGATACGACGCCTGCGTGCTGGTCGAGCAGCGCATCATCGGGCCGGAGTACACCGTGGCCGTCGTCGATGGACAGGTGCTGCCGTCCATCCGGCTGGAGACCCCGCACAGCTTTTATGATTACGAAGCCAAGTACCGCGCCGAGACGACGCGCTACCTGTGCCCGTCAGGACTCGACGCTACTGACGAGCGTCGTATCGCCGAGCTGTCGCTTCGGGCTTTCGAGAGTCTTGGTTGCCGCGGATGGGGTCGCGTTGACCTGATGCGCGATGCCGTGACGGGCGAGTTCTTCGTGCTCGAGGTGAACACCTCCCCCGGCATGACCAGCCACAGTCTGGTGCCTATGGCGGCCGCTGCTGCAGGCATGGATTTCGCGAGTCTGGTGATCCGGATCCTGAACGCGAGTCTCCCGGGAGACCCGGCATGAACGCGCAACAGCGGCCACGTCCCCCGGTGGAACGCCCGCGACGCGGCGCAAGCCGCGCGGGTGAGCGGGCCCCGGGCATTCTTGCGAAACACCGCTGGTTGGTGCCGTTGCTGTTCGTCGCGCTGATATGCGCAGCGGTGGAGATGGGTGTGTCCGCTTTCGGCGAAGTTGCCAACGTTCCCATCCGTCAGGTGAGCGTCAACGGTGATTTCCGTTTCCTCGACAGGGCGCGCATCGAGAAGAGCATGCTGCCGCATCTCGGGACCGGCTTTTTCATGGTCAACCTGCCGCAGATACGCGCGGAGCTGCAGCGCATGCCGTTGGTCCATGAGGTCACAGTGCGGCGCGCGTGGCCGGACCGCCTGCTTGTTTTCATTACCGAGCAGGTGCCGGTGCTGCGATTCGGCGCCGATGGATATCTCAATCCTTACGCCGACGTGTTCCGACCCGATGAACCGCTTGCCGTTCCGGGCCTGCCGATGGTCGACGGGCCTCCCGGCAGCGAGAAGCTGCTGCTTGCGGCATTCGACAGTTACACCGAGATCCTCGAGCCCGCGGGCGTGCGCATCGCCAGCATCGTGCTCGATGGCAAGCACGCGTGTCGTATCACGCTGACGAACGACACCGAAGTGCTGCTTGGACGTCGTGAAATCGACCACAAGGTCAAGCTGCTTTCGCGGCTTTTGCAAACAAAGTGGGCCGGGCAGCGTGACCGGCTGGCGCGAATAGACATGAGATACAGCAACGGCGTTTCCGTGGCCTGGCGCGATGCGGCGCCGACCCCGTCGGCGGCGCGCGCGCAGCCGCCGGTCGCCGCGCGCTGAACGGCAGGAACAAGGGAAGGAGGCTTATGGCAGGCATGACAGGCGGAAAGCTTATCGTCGGACTCGATATCGGCACCTCCAAGGTGGTGGCTATCGTGGGCGAGGCGGGAGCCGACGGTGAGCTGAAGGTGGTGGGCCTCGGCTCGCATCCCTCGCGTGGACTGAAGAAAGGCATGGTGGTGGAGATCGAATCGACCGT
>CAJADV010000198.1 GCA_903938575.1 uncultured Gammaproteobacteria bacterium | reverse complement strand
TGGGCGCCCTTCAGGATGTCACACAGCTGATCTTTCAGAATTTGCGTGTAGAGGAGCTGCTTGCCGTACTTCCACTCGTAGAGTGCTTTGGATTCGTCCAACCCCTCGTAGCACTGCAGCCGGATCAGCGGCAGCCCGAGGTAGCGCGCAGCGGTCTTGGCGAGCTCGGTCTTGCCGACACCGGGCGGCCCTTCCACGAGAATCGGCTTCTGCAGGTGATAGGCAAGGTACACCGTGGTGGCCACCTGCGAGCTGCAGATGTAGCGCTCGGCCTCGAAGCCGGCGCGGATGGCTTCCGGCGTGTCCAACAGGGTCGTGGGCGTGCGCGGGGGCAGTGAAGAAATCGACATTCAACCGCCGGTCATATTCATGAAGCGCACGATCTGCGGCTCGGTGCCAAGTTCGAACCAGTGCCGCTCGGGTTTGAGATCCATCGCAGTGCGTATGGCCTCGCGAAGCCCCGCGGCATCGCCCGGGTGTTCCCGCATCACGGCGCGCAGGTCCGCCGAGTGCTCGTTGCCCAGGCAGAGCAGCAACCGCCCCTCTACCGTCAGCCGCACGCGATTGCAGAGGTGACAGAAGTTGTGCGAGTGCGGCGAGATGAAGCCCACGCGCGTGTCGCTGTCTGCCATGCGCCAGTAGCGCGAGGGGCCGCCCGTGGACTCTTCCGTGGCGGTGAGCGTGTGGCGCGCGTCGATGATCGCGCGCAGTTGCTCGCTCGAAAGAAACGTGCCCGCGCGGTCGTGCTCGTCGATCTGCCCCAGCGGCATTTCCTCGATGAAGCTGATGTCGAGGCCGTGGTCGCGGGCAAAGCCCACCAGATCCAGCACCTCGTCGTCGTTGCGCCCGCGCATGATCACGGCGTTCAGCTTGAGACGGCGGAAGCCGGCGCGCTGGGCGGCGGCGATCCCCGCGAGCACATCCTCAAGATGCCCGGTGCGCGTCAACTCGTGAAAGCGCTCCGGGTTCAGACTGTCCAGGCTCACGTTGATGCGGCTTATGCCCGCATCGCGCAGCGGCGCGGCCATTTTGGCGAGCCGCGAGCCGTTGGTGGTGAGCGTCAACTCGCGCAGCCCCGGCAGCCTGGCGATACGCTCCACCAGCCAGAGGATGTTCTGTCGCACCAGCGGCTCACCACCGGTGAGGCGGATCTTGCCGACGCCGAGCGCCACAAAGGCCTCGGCGGCGGCCAGGATTTCCTCGAGGCTCAGGATCTCGCGGCGCGGCAGGAACTCCATGTCCTCGGCCATGCAGTAGACGCAGCGGAAATCGCAGCGGTCGGTGACCGACAGGCGCACGTAGTCCACGACGCGGCCAAAGCGGTCGACCAGCGGCGGCGTTCCGGGGGCGATGGCGTTCACGCGGGCAGCGCCTCGACCTCGACCGGCACACCGTTCACCACGCTGGTGCCCGAGGGCAGGTCGAGCGCATCGCCGACCAGATCGTTGCAGCTCACGCCGGCGTGATCACTTGCCACCGGCTGGCCGGTGCCGGGATAGCGGTGACCGAAACCGTGCGGCAGGCTGACTACACCGGGCATCATTTCGTCGCTCAGCTCCACCGTAACAATGCGTTCGGCAGCCACGGAGCGGATGCGCGCGCTATTGCCGTCCGCGATGCCGCGGCGCGCCGCATCCTCGGGATGGATCTTGAGCGTGCAGCGGTCTTTTCCGCGCACGAAGTTCGGCAGGTTGTGCAGCCAGGAGTTCATGTCGCGGATGTGGCGCCGGCCGATCAGCAGCAGGCCATCAGGATGGGGGTCGCGGGCGTGGCTTGGTCCTACGGATTCTGGGTCGCGGGCATGGCCCGCTCCTACGGATTCTGGGTCGCGGGCGTGGCCTGCACCTGCGGGTTCGGGGTCGCGGGCATGGCCCGCTCCTACGGATTCTGGGTTG
>CAJADV010000197.1 GCA_903938575.1 uncultured Gammaproteobacteria bacterium | reverse complement strand
CGTGATGGCGCGCTCCAGCCGCCTGAACTCTGCCAGCACTTCGTCCGCGCTAACGCCGGACACGGCGCGCAGTTCGCAGGCGGGGTTGTCCTCGTGCCGCGCGAACACCTGTCGCAGACGCTGCTCGTCGATCGGCTTGTACAGCACCTCGGCCACGCCCGCCGCCGCCAGCGCGGTCTCCTCGCTGCCGGTGACATTGGCGGTGAGTGCATAGAGCGGCAGGGCGACGTCGCGGCGACGGATCTCGCGCGCGAGGGTCACGCCATCCATGTCGGGCATGTGCACATCGAGCAGCACGAGATCGGTGCTGTGTTCCGCGAGACACGCCAGCGCCTGCTCGCCATCGGCCGCTTCGATCACCTGCAGACCCGCATTGCCGAGGCTCGTGGCCAGCATGCGGCGGTTGAGCGCGTTGTCTTCAACAAGCAGGCAGCGCAGCGAAAAATGCGGCGGGGCTGCAGGAGATTCCGCGGCAGCGCCCGAGGCCATCGGCTCACGCCTGCCAAGCAATCGCGTGCACGCGGCAAGGAGCTCGCGCCGGCGCAACGGCAAGGGAAGCGCATTGGCAAGTTCGCCCGCAGGCAAATCCCCGAGTCGCTCTACGCGGAGCAGTCGCAGCACGGGCACACCACTCGCCTCGGGAAGCTGCAGCGGACGGTCTTCGATGCAGAGCAGCATGTCGGCGGCGGGCAGCCCGGCATTCACCCGCAGCACCTCGCAGCCGGCAGCCTCGAGGTAATCCAGCACAACGGGTAACTGCGGCGAGCTGTCATCGGCCAGAACTGCCACGCGGGCACCGGCGAGCGTGGTCATCGGTGCGCCTGCCGGGGCCAGCTCAAGCGGCAGCTCCACCACGGCACGGGTGCCGCGCCCCAACTCGCTCTCCAGACGGATGGAGCCCTGCAGTGTTGCCACGATCCGCGCCGAGATCGACAGCCCCAGCCCGCTGCCGCCAAAACGCCGGGTAATGCTCTCATCGGCCTGGCTGAAGGGCTGGAACAGATTGCTCATGCGCCCCGCCGCCATGCCCTCGCCGGTATCCAGCACCTCGAGCTGCACGCGCACGCGGCCCGCGGCCTCCTCGAGCACCCGCGCCCGGACATGGATGCCGCCACGCTCCGTGAACTTCACGGCATTGCCGAGCAGATTCCCCAATACCTGCGACACACGGATCGAGTCACCGGTCACCCAGACCGGCACGTCAGGCCCGACATGACAGATCAGATCGAGGCCTTTGCTTTGCGCGGCCGGGGCAAACATCACCGCGGCATCCTCGATGCAACCACCGAGGTCGAACACCCGCTGTTCCAGCGACACCGCACCGCTGTCCAGGCGTACGAGGTCGAGGATGTCGTCGACGGTTCGCTTGAGAATGTTCGAGGCCTGCTCGACGGGACGGTAGAAATCCGCGCGTTGCCCGGCGCTCTGCGCCTGCTGCATGAGACGGGCATAGCCGATCACCGTCGTGAGCGGCGTGCGCAGCTCATGACTCATCCGGGCGAGAAAGAGGTCCTTGGCACGATTGGCTGCCTCCGCGCTGGCGAGCGCGGCATCGAGTTCGCGGTTTTGCCTGCCAAGCTCTAGGTTGGCGAGCGCCATGCCCGCGGTGGCCTCGTCGACCAAGCGAGCCTGCTCCGCCGCGCCCGTCTCGACGCGCTCGGCCATCGCGTTGACGCCCGCCTCGAGTTCGCGCAGCTCCCCGGTACCGCTCGGCTCGGTGCGGGCCGAGAGATCACCCGCCTGGATCCGTGCCACCACCTGCGAGAGCTGCTGCATGGGCTTGCTCAACCGGCTGGAGGCAAGCCCGGAGATGAAGGCCGCCACCAACAGCGCCACGAGAGTGCTGCCCGCGGCGTTCAGGAACAGCCCGCGCTGCAGCGAGGCGAGGTCCTGCGGGTCATAGGAGAGCACGACCTGCCCCAGCAGCGCGCCGCCCAGCTCTGCAGCGGCGTCGCCGCCGGTGCCGAAGGCGGGGTCTTCATCGCTCTCGGCGCGCGAGCGCACCTCGCGCCCGAAGAGGCGGCGCTGCTCCCCACCGGAGCAATCCGCCGCACCGCGCCAGCAGTTCAGCGCGAGACCCAGCCCCCAGGAGCTGCCCGCGGCCGCAAGCAGGGTGCCACCGGT
>CAJADV010000196.1 GCA_903938575.1 uncultured Gammaproteobacteria bacterium | reverse complement strand
GCTCATACGGTTGCACGGGATTGCCGTAAGGCATGATGCCTGCGTAATTACCCGTGTTGTGCCACATGTAAAGCTCGTGGCAAACAAAACCGGTGCGGCGGGTAGACATGGCGAGGATCCTCTGGATGGCGGCCGAGCCGCGGCGTTGGGACGGGCACGCCCGATTACACCAGATCCGCCAACGCCAGGGTTGGCTCCCCGAGAAGACCCGATTGACTCTCAGGGAAGCGGCGAGAGTTCCCTCCCGATCAATAGACAGTTTCCCACGGAGACCGGCGAAGGCCGCGCCCGATGTGCTTAGCTGGGCGCCCTCCTCCGCGAGCACAACCGCCCATGACCCCCTCCAGAACGTTTGCTGCCATCACGGCGCTCCTCTGCGCTGTCGCCACCGCCAGCGCTGAAGTGCCCGCAGGCACCGGACCGGCCGCGCTGCTGCTCACCGGCGGCAGGGTACACGCCAGCGGCCAGATCTCAGAGGCCGTAGCAGTCGATGCCGGGGGCGTGATCCTCGCCGTCGGCAGCGCAGCCGAACTCTCGGGCTTGCGCACGGCGCAAACGAGGGTGGTCGAACTCGGCGGCGCTAGCGTGCTGCCCGGCTTCCACGATGTTCATGTACACCCGGTCTTCGGCGGCATCCTCGAGAAGCAATGCAAGATCGCCCAAGGCGCCAGTCTGGCTTCAATCCAGGCGCGTCTCAAGGAATGCGTGGCCAAAGCAAAGCCGGGGGAATGGATCACGGGCGGCCAGTGGGATGCCTCGGCCATCGGTCGCATCCCTGACCGCGGCATGCTCGATGCGGTGGCGCCGGAAAACCCGGTCTTGCTGGGGGATACCAGCGGCCATTCCTCCTGGGCGAACAGTAAGGCTCTGATAACAGCAGGCATCACGCGCGACACCCCCGATCCCGCCGGCGGCATCGTCGAGCGCGACGCCAAGGGCGAACCCACGGGCATACAGCGCGAGACAGCGAACGACCTGATCGGCTCACATGTGCCCGCACCCTCTGCCGCACAGACGCAGGCAGCGCTGGAGTGGGCGCTGCACGAGATGCTCTCCTACGGGATCACCTCGTTCACCGAGGCCTCGGTGGGGTTCTCCGCGGGTCTCACGCGCGAGGCCGGTGTGTGGCTTGCGGTGGCCGACCAGGGCAAGTTGAAGCAGCGTGCGCGACTTTGCCTCACCTGGGCGCCCGGCAATGCAGAAGCCGAAAGCGTGATCATGGGCCGCAACGCCTACGCCCGCGAGCGGCTCTCTCCGGACTGCGTCAAGGTGTTCCTGGACGGCGTCCCCACCGACGGTCACACCGCCGCCATGCTGGACAACTACGAAGGCACAGTGGCCGGCCGCAACGACGAGGCTGCCCGCAAAGGGATGCTCCTGATACCACAGCCGGCGCTCGACGATGCCGTGACACGATTCGATCGCATGGGACTCACGGTGAAGTTCCATGCCGCGGGCGACGCCGCCGTGCGCGCCGGCTTGCACGCCATAGAGGCGGCCCGCAAGGCGAACGGATTCAGTACGCTCAGCCACAACGTCGGGCACTGCACCTTCGTCGCCAAGGAGGATCTCGCGATCGCCCGGCGCATCGGCGCTACCTTCGAGATCTCGCCCTATCTGTGGGATCCGAGCCCCATCAACGACGACATCACCCGGGCCGTGGGCCCGGAGCGCATCAGGCGCGTGTGGCCTGCGCGCGAGATGATCGACTCGGGCGCGCTCGTAGTGCCGGGGTCAGACTGGGCGGTGGTGCCCTCGGTGAATCCGTGGATCGCAGTGGAAACGCTGGTCACCCGCGAAAACCCGGGCGGAAGTGCGCGCTCCTTCGGCAAAGAGCAGGCGATTTCGGTGGCAGAGGCCATAGCGCTCTTCACCGTCAACGCCGCCCGCCACGAGGGCAGCGAGGACACGCTTGGCCGCATCGAGCCCGGGATGCTCGCGGACCTGGTGGTGGTGGACCAGGACCCCTACAGCGTCGAGGCCAACAGGCTCGCGAGAACGCAGGTCCTCAAAACTATCATCAACGGCGAGATCGTCTACGAGCGCGACGCGCCCTGATCACTCCTTCACGTGGTTCTCGAGGCTGTACTTCAGGAAGAAGTC
>CAJADV010000195.1 GCA_903938575.1 uncultured Gammaproteobacteria bacterium | reverse complement strand
CTTCCGCGACGCAAAGCTGCAGCTCGCCAAGCACGAGGCGGTGGTGCTCGGCATCAGCCCCGACGGCCCGGAAAGCCATGCCGCCTTCCGAACGAAATACAAACTGCCTTTCACGCTGGTGTGCGATCCAGACCACACCGTGGCGGAAGCGTACGGCGCCTGGCGGGAAAAGAACCTCTACGGCAAGAAGTCGCTGGGGATCGCACGGAGCACCTTCGTGATCGACGCGGAAGGCCGGGTGGCAAAGGTCTTCAAGGCCGTCAAGCCGGACGGGCACGCCGAGCGGGTGCTCGAGGCCCTCGCGGCGCTCTGATCCCGCGCGACCGTCACAACCGCCACGCTGCCACGGGGGATTTTTGTGGTCAGCCGCGGCCGCGCCCGGCGGGTCGGGCATAGTTGGGCAGCAGGGTCATCGTTGGCCCGACCGTTCTCATCTTCGGCCTGCCGCTGCCCATGTCGAACATTCTCGCCCGCTGCATGGCGCTCGGCATCGTCGCCGGGGGCTTTGCCCTCACGGGCGACCTCGGCCGCCTCGCCAGCCGGGGGTTCGAAGTCCTCAACGCTAGCGACATCCCGGCGGCAGAGGCCACCGCGGAGCCCGACGGGCATGCGGGGGCCACATCGCTCCTGCCCAACCCGCCGCTGCTGCCCGCGGGCGGGCCCGAGGCAGCTCCGAAGGCGATCACGAGCGATGCTCCGGCAACCGCTGCACCGGCGCTCCCGGTCGCGGAACCGGTCGCCGACGCCGCTCCCGTGGCGCGCGACCTCGACTTCAAGCCGCCTGTGGGCGGTGTCGCCCATGTCGACCTCACATCGCTCACGGCCGGCGATCGCCTGATCATCTGGCTGAAGCTGCCCCGCCGGACAGGCAGCCTGGCGTACCGGTGCCTCGTGTTCGACATGGTCGATCCCCAGGCGGGTGAGGCCCTCGTCTACGAGGCCGTGTCGTTCACTGCCACCGGCCAGCCGCAGGCCACGGCCACGCCGCCGCAGCGGGTACGGATCGGAGCCGATGGGCAGGCCGGGGAGACCATTGCCCCGGGAGGTCGCATCCGCATCCAGCGGCTCGGCATTGCCCACGCGGGTACGAGCGAGGCGGGCGACGTGATCGGGCCGATCGAATCGCTCGACGTCATCCGCTGACAATGCGCTCGTCGCCGCAGAGGTTTGCCCTGCGCGCAACCAGCGCCGTTGTGCTCCCGTAGCCGCAGGTTTTCTACCTGCGCGTAACCAGCGGCGTAGTGCAGGTAGGAAACCAGTACTGTCCGGTTAAGCCGGTGGCTACTCGTCAGAACTCGCCCACTGGCATGGACTTGCGTCAAGGAGTTTGCGCGCACGATTTGAAAACGCTCCGAAAATGTAGGTTTCAAAATCCGGATTTTTTTCGGAAAGAGGCCTTGCATGTCGGCAAAGGAGTTGGTTTTTGCCCAGCTGATGGGGCTCATTCCACGGCATGAGTTCAACACGTGCGTGAAACGGTACGGTGGCAATCATCGGTTACGCCATTTCAGTTGTCGGGACCAGTTTCTGTGCATGGCGTTTGCACAACTCACTTTTCGTGAGAGCCTCCGCGACATCGAGACATGCCTGCGGTCGCTGGAGCCAAAGCTCTATCGAGCAGGGTTCCGGTCCCGGGTGTCCCGCAGCACATTAGCGGATGCCAACCGCTTGCGCGACTGGCGCATCTACCACGATCTTGCCCAGGGCCTGATTGCAGAAGCCCGAACGATGTACGCGAAGCAGCCACTCGGGTTCGAGTTGTCGCACACGGCGTATGCGCTCGATGCCACAACAATCGACCTCTGTCTGTCGCTGTTTCCTTGGGCGCCGTCCATGCGGAGCAAAGCTGCTGTGCGGCTCCACACGCTTCTTGATCTACGCGGAAACATCCCCGCGTTTATCCGCATTTCCACGGGAAAAATGCACGAAGTCCGCGTGCTGGACGAGTTGCCGGTCGAGCGCGGTGCGTTCTACGTGATGGACAAGGCGTATATCGACTTCAAGCGACTCTATCGCATGCATCTGCAGGCAGCATTCTTCGTGACACGCCACAAGAAAGACCACGTCTTCACCCGACGGGAAAGCCAGCCTGTCGATAGAGCCACGGGTGTTCGCAGCGATCAGACGATACGGTTCACCGGTACGCAGAGCATTACCGATTACCCAGCTCCCCTGCGGCGAGTGTCTTTCTACGACACCGAGAGAAACAGGACGCTGGTATTCATCACGAACAACTTCGAACTCACGCCGCTTTGCATCGCCCAGCTGTACCGAAAACGCTGGCAGGTCGAGTTGTTCTTCAAGTGGATCAAGCAGCACTTGAGGATCACGGCTTTTTACGGCAATTCCGACAACGCCGTGCGAACTCAGATCTGGATCGCGGTCGCGGTTTACGTGCTGGTGGCAATCCTGCGCCATCGCCTCGGCTCCCAGCTGTCAATGGCTGACGTCCTCCAAGTTTTGAGCGTCAACGCGTTTGAGAAAACACCGATAAACACGCTGCTTTCGCAAATCAGCCGCGCTTTTCCAGAGACCTGTGATCCTAAACAGTTGCGGCTATTCGACTTATAACCGGACAGTACTGGTAGGAAACCTGCACCTACGGGGCGGGCACGGTCATGGTGCAGGGAAGCAACCTGCGGCGACGATCGATGTGCCCGCGGGCCCTCAGCGGCCGCTGGCGGCGGTGAGCCCCGCGAGCCGATCCTCGATCGCGGGCGTGAGCTGCTCCCAGCGAAACCGCCACGTCCAGTTGCCCCCTTCGCGGCCGGGCACGTTCATCCGCGCCTCGCTGCCCAAGCCAAGCACGTCTTGAAGTGGATAGATCGCCGTGTTGGCCGGCGACCGCAGGGCCAGCTCGATCAGGTTCCAGTGGATCTCCGTGCCGTCGCACGCCAGGTACACCCGCACGGCATGCTGCTCGCGGGCGATCTGGTCCGCCGACCGCGTCGAGTCGCGGCCCGGCTCGCTGCGGTACCAGCCGACGGTCGTGTCGTTGTCGTGCGTGCCCGTGTAGACCACGCAGTTGGCCGGATAGCTCTCGGGGCGAAACAGCGCGCCGCGGGGATCGTCGCCGAACGCGAACTGCAGGATCCGCATTCCCGGCAGGCCGAGGTCGTCGCGGAGCCGGTCGACGTCGGGCGTGATCACGCCGAGATCCTCGGCGATGATCGGCCGCGGCCCCAGGGCCCGCGCCGCCGCGTCGAAGAGCGCGCGGCCCGGCCCAGGACGCCAGCGGCCGTGCTCGGCCGTCGGGTGGTCGCCCGGGATTTCCCAGTAGCCGGCAAACCCGCGGAAGTGGTCGATCCGCAGCACGTCGAAGCAGTCGAATGCGTGGGCCAGCCGCCTGATCCACCAGTCGAAGCCGCGCTCCTCGTGCACGTCCCAGCGATAGAGCGGATTGCCCCAGCGCTGGCCCGTCTG
>CAJADV010000194.1 GCA_903938575.1 uncultured Gammaproteobacteria bacterium | reverse complement strand
GAGTTATTACGCCAATGAAAGCGGTCTCCGCGTTCATCAGGTTGCCGCGTATGCAACTCAGCAGCAGCATGCTGCCGTTTGCAGACGCGGCCACTGCTGAATTGCCGATGAGCCGGCTGTTGCGCCTGTCGCTGTTCCAGGTGTCGGTGGGCATGGCGGTGGTGCTGCTGAATGGCACCCTGAACCGCGTGATGGTCGTCGAGATGGGCGTGCACGCCTGGCTGGTGTCGCTGATGGTGTCGCTGCCGCTGCTGTTCGCGCCATTTCGCGCGCTGATCGGCTACCGCTCGGACCAGCACAAGTCCTATCTGGGCTGGCGTCGCGTCCCCTACATCTGGGGCGGTACGATGGCGCAGTTCGGGGGCCTGTCGATCATGCCCTTTGCGCTCATCCTCCTCTCGGGCGACAACCGCGGACCCGAGTGGCTTGGCCCGGCGTCCTGCGCGCTGGCCTTCATCCTGGTCGGCGCCGGACTCCACACCGTGCAAACGGCGGGACTCGCGCTCGCCACGGACATTTCGGCGGAAAGCAACCGCCCCCGCGTGGTAGCGCTGCTCTACGTGATGCTCCTCGTGGGCACCATCGCGAGTTCAGCGGTGTTTTCTCTGGTGCTCGCGGACTTCAGCCAATTGCGCCTGATCAAGGTCGTGCAGGGCGCGGCGATGGCGACGATGATCCTGAATGTGGTGGCGCTCTGGAAACAGGAAGTGCGCAACCCGACACTGACATCTCCGAGCCGTGAGCGGCCCAGTTTCAGCCAATCGTGGGGCGAGTTCCGCGCCTGTCCGCGCTCACTGCGATTGCTGGTAGCCGTTGGGCTTGGCACGGCAGGCTTCAGCATGCAGGACATCCTGCTCGAACCCTACGGCGGGCAGATTCTGGGCTTGTCGGTGAGCGCAACCACGGGCCTCACGGCGATCCTCGCGCTTGGCACCCTGACGGCATTCGCACTGGCCTCACGCAAGCTCGACCGCGGCTACGACCCCATTCGTCTGGCCGGATACGGCGCCGTCGCCGGCATCTTTGCCTTTGCCGCCGTTGTACTCAGCGCCCCCTTCGATTCGCCGTTGCTTTTCAGGGTGGGAACGGGGCTCATCGGCTTCGGCGGCGGGCTGTTTGCCGTTGGGATGCTGACGGCGGCCATGTCCCTGACAAGCAGCGGCCAGAACGGGCTGGCGTTGGGCGCTTGGGGAGCCGTCCAGGCGACTGCCGCCGGCGTCGCCATCGCCCTGGGTGGCGCGATGCGTGACACGATTTCGCAGATAGCGACGAGCGGATCGCTGGGAGTCGCACTGAACAACCCGGCAACCGGCTACGGCGCCGTTTACCACACGGAGATTCTGGTGCTGTTCGCAGCACTGATTGCAGTAGGTCCACTGGTTCGTCGTCCCGGCGAACAGACGGCGACCACACCTGGATTCCGACTTGCCGACTTTCCGGGCTAACACGCGATTCAACTGAGGAGACATCGCCATGACAACAGGAGCAATCACCGGCTACATCGACGTGGCCCAACTCGTTCTGTACGCCTTCTGGATCTTCTTCATCGGGCTTGTCATTTACCTCCGCAAGGAAGACAAGCGCGAGGGATATCCGCTCGAAAACGAAGGCTCCAGCCGCGTACGAGTTGTGGGCTTTCCGGGCTTGCCGGAACCCAAAACCTTCGTTCTGCCCCACGGTGGTGGGACCCGCGTGGTGCCGCGCGTGGACGCCAAGGGCTACGACCTGGCCGCCAAGCCAACCTCGCCCTACCCCGGATCGCCGCTGCATCCCACCGGCAACCCGATGGTCGATGGTGTGGGTCCGGGCGCGTGGGCCATTCGCCCCGAGGTTCCCGATCTGACGCACGAGGGAACGCCGCGGATCATACCGATGCGCATCGCGGCGGGTTATTCGATCGCGTCGCAGGATCCTAATCCGATCGGCATGCCGGTGCTGGGTGCCGATGGCGTGCAGGGCGGAACCGTGGTGGACGTCTGGGTGGACCAGGGCGAGCCGCAGATCCGCTATCTGGAACTCGACGCCAACGGTCGTCGCATCCTGCTGCCCATCACGCTCGCGCGGATTGGCAAAAACGGCGTGCAGGTCAAATCGATACTTGGCAGCCAATTTGCGAATGTCCCCGGTTTGTCCAACCCCGAGCAGATCACGCTGCAGGAAGAAGACCGGGTCACGGCCTACTACGGCAGCGGACACCTTTACGCCACGCCTGATCGATCGGAGCCACTGCTGTGACCGAATACGAAGCCGAACCGATACGCGGCCTGCCCGGGCTGCTGCCCAAGGGAGAGCACATCGTCTGGCAGGGTGCGCCGCAATGGCAGGCCCTGTCTCGGCGTGCGTTCCACACGCGCAAGATCGCTGCCTACTTCGGGGCTCTGCTGGTTGTCAGCGTCGCGAGCCGCGTTGCGGACGGACAAGGCGCGCTGGAGATCGTGCGAAGCGCCAGCTGGCAGTTCGCGCTGGGCGCAACCACCGTGGGCATCCTGAGCTTGCTCGCATGGCTGTACGCACGCACCACGGTGTACACGGTCACTAACCGCCGGATCGTGATGCGATTTGGCGTTGCGCTGCCCATGATGGTCAACATCCCGTGGGACAAGGTCGAGTCGGCCGCCTTCCGGAGTTTCGCCGACGGCAATGGCGATATCGTTCTGAAGCCGACCGCTAAAGGCAAGGTCTCCTACTGGACGATCTGGCCGCATGCGCGCCCCTGGCGTTTCACGCCCGTACAACCGTCGCTGCGCGGCATTGCCGATGCGGCACATGTTGCCGGACTGATCTCCGAGGCCGTAGCGAGTCAACCCCAGCCCGCAGCGGCAGCACCTTCGCGTCAGACGCGCGTGCAGGCCGCGTGGCCCGCATCCGTCACCGCAAGCGCCTGAGCCAACCACGACGAGAACGGAGAACACATGAGCCATTCACACGGTCAGGAACAAGTCCCGCGCGGCGCGCTGCTGGCGATCGGCGGCCTCATCCTGTTCTCCCTGATCGTGGTGGCCACGGCACGGCTCACGGGCTTCCGCACCGGCGTGGAAACACCGAGCGAGGTTACCGAAACCCGGTCTCTGCGCTTCGAGGACGCTCCTGGTGGCGTGATTCACGTCTACGAATGGGAAAGCGGCCGAACCCTCGCCACCTACGCACCCGGCACGGAGAATTTCGTGCGCGGCGTGCTCCGCGGACTGGTGCGTGACCGTCACAGTCGGCACATCGGTTCAGATATTCCTTTCCATGTGGCACGCCACCGGGATGGCGCGCTCATCCTGGAGGACCCTGCAACCGGCCGCCGGATAAACCTCTGGGCGTTCGGACCGGATAACGTCAAGCCGTTCGCCCGACTGCTGGGAATGCCGGCCCTGCAGCCTGGGTGAGCGAGTATCTGCCCATGCCCGAGTACCTCAGGGATCTGCTGTTCGCCATGTTCGCCTGGTGGTTTGGCACGGGCCTCGTGTTGTTCCTCAACCAGTTACCGGCGCGCACCTACCGCTGGAGTTTGTCGGTAGCGACGGCGGGCTTGCTGGCGGCGCTGTACGGCATCGGCCGCAGTTGCGATGACGCCAGCAGCAGCGGTGCCCTGATCGCCTTTACCGAGGCCCTGGTAGTCTGGGCCTGGATGGAGATGAGCTATTTCATGGGGTTCCTCACCGGGCCCGACAAATCACCCTGCCCCGCAGGGGCCACGGGGTGGCGCCGCTTCCGTCTCGCACTGCGCACCAGCATCCACCATGAGCTGGCCGTTGCGGCGGCCGGGCTGTTGATCGTCTGGATCACGTGGGACGCACCCAACCAGATCGGCACCTGGACCTATGCAACGCTCTGGCTGATGCGCTGGAGCGCCAAGCTCAACCTGTTTCTCGGCGTTGCCAACGTACATGACGAGTGGTTCCCGCCGCACCTGTCCTATCTGTCGACGTATATCCCGCGCAAGCCCATGAACCTGCTGTTTCCGTTCTCGGTTGGCGTGGGAACGATCGCCACCACGCTGGCCTTCGCTGCAGCCGACAGTGCCGATGCGATGAAATTGACGGGCTATGTCCTCGTTGGCACCTTGCTGGGACTCGGGACACTCGAACACTGGTTTTTGGTGCTCCCTCTGCGCGACTCACTACTGTGGCAGTGGGCGCTCAAGGCTGCGGGACGCGACCCTGACCCGGGCACCGGGATGGGGAGCGAGAAGATGGCGTCACTCGATCCGGAATTGCGCGACCAAGACCGCGCAGTATCGGCGAGAGCCGCAATATCGGCTGGTTGACCTCAACCGGGATTGACCTTAGGCTGCGACCTGACTCGTTGTTTTGGTCGTTTGTTTATCGACTGACTACGAAGTGGCTTCTGGTCCCGCGTCAGCGCGGGTCCCCGGGGTGATGGATATAGCCAGCCGCCGAAGCATGAAATGCCTCCGGGGGTCTGAATAATGAAAAATTCGTTTGTCGGCGCTGCGGCGCAGTTGATCACCACCAGCAAATCGCGCCGCGCGGCACCCGCTGCGGAGCCCTATTTTGCCGGTCAATCCAGTGTGGGGCACAGCGATTACGCCAGCGCCCTGAGCCGTCACGGTCAGCAGGCCCAGCCTGCAGCAGCCGCTGCGGTCTACATGCACATTCCGTTCTGCTCCTCGCGTTGTCTCAGCTGTGATCACAACGCCACTGTGACCCACGATGTCGCCGCCATAGACGGCTATATCGACACACTTGAACAGGAACTGCGCCTGGTGACCGATCGCATCGGAACCACTCGCACCGTAAGGCAGCTGCATGTAGGTGGTGGCAGCCCCAACTACCTCGCCGATCGCCAGCTGGTACGGCTTGCCGGACTTATCGAAACTCACTTCAGTGCCGTAGCAGACGCGGAAATCTCCATCGAGGCGAATCCCTCTCGGGCTACGCCATCACAGCTGGAACTGCTGACAGGCCTGGGCTTCCGGAATATCCAGTTCGAAGTGCGGGATCTGGATCAGAACGTGCAGCGGGCCATCGGTCGGTCGCATTCACTGGCCCTGTTGAAAGATGTGTTCGGCAACGCCCGCGAGGCCGGGTTCCGCACGGTGGGCATGGATCTGCTCTACGGGCTACCAGGCCAGACCCAGGCAAGCATTCAGAAAACCGTCGAACAACTGATCGGCTTGGCGCCCGACCGCGTTTCTTGCTACTCCTACTCGCGCCGTCCCGAGGTATTTCCGCACCAGCGTGCACTGGACCCGGAGAGCATGCCCTCGCTGGGCGACAAGCTGGCCCTGTTCAACGGCATTGCCGAAGGTCTGGAAGCCGCCGGTTACGTGTGGGTTGGACTCGATTGCTTCGTGCGCGGCAGTGATCCGCTTGCCGCGGCCCAGACTGAAGGTCGACTGCGACGCAACTGGATCGGTTACACCGTCCACGAGTCCAATGATTTTTTCGGTTTCGGCACCAACGCCATCAGCGAGCTGGACGGACTGTGCGTGCAGAACCACCTCGAAATCCCGCAATGGCAGGCCGCTGTCAAAGCGGGCGAATTTCCGGTTCGCGGCGGCGTGCGTCTCAGTGAGAGCGAACGCGCTCGTCGCGAGGCAATGACACAGCTCATGTGCAACATGCAGCTTGCCGACTACGCCGCCCTGCTCGAGATCGACGAGGAATCGCCGCGTTCGCTCGCGGACTACGAGCGCGAGGGGCTGGTGAAAGTTTCACCGAAAGGCGTGTCGGTGACCGAGCAAGGACGCTTCGTGCTGCACCACCTGTGGGGAGACGTCTCTCCACGGCATCGCTGGGATGGCGTCTGGTAGCGGGAAGCCAGGTGCTCTAGCCCGCGGCAGAACGCTGCGGGCGGGAGCTTGAGTACTCAGTGCACGCTCAGGCCACGAAGGAGCGGTGCTGGCGGACCGGACGTATCGGGGGGCCGCAGAGAGCCTCGACAGTCGGGCGGAACTCCCCACGCAACCGCGACCACTCAAGCAGAAACCAGGGCGTGAAATCCCCGGGTGAACGGTCCACCCACGCGTCGATCTCCCCGCAGGAAAACCAGCCCCAGTCCGCGATTTCAGTGGGGTTTGGTCTGACCGTTTGCTCGGCACCGAGCCTGCCTACGAAGACCGAACACAACTCATGCTCCGAACCAGCCGTGCCGAAGCGCGCCGCATACTCGAACCGGTACAGCCAGCGCAGATCCGACGCTACACCGAGCTCCTCGCGCAGGCGGCGGCGCGTGGCAACGTCGTAGGTCTCGCCCCGGCGCGGGTGACTGCAGACACTGTTGGTCCAGAAGCCCGCCCAAAGAGGCTTTGCGGCGGCACGACGATGAAGCAGCACCGTCTCACTGTCAGCAAACAGGAAAATCGAAAACGCGCGATGCAGGTGTCCATCACCGCGGTGTGCGTCTGCCTTGCTGGCGAAACCGGTAACCGTGTCATCCGCGTCGACGAGCACCAGCAGCTCATCGTCGAAGGAGACTTGTACGGCGTCTGGTTCCTCAGGCGTCATCGGGTTTTCCCGCAAGCGAAAAATAAAAAGGCAGCCGTCCGCATGGAACGGCGCCGCGAGGCCAAGTGATCCGGTCTGGCGCCGACCGGGCCGGGATAGCTCCCTGCCAGGTAGCAAAAGGCCATCTGGTGATGGCCCGATTGCGAGCAACTCGCCGTCGGAGAAACCTGCTTTGCAGAAGACAGGTTCCGCCGACCGGCGCCTCCCGAGGATCGGGTGCCCTCGTCCCGTCCGTTAGCTACGCGACGGGGGCAAGGGCGCCATCTGGGCCGAAGCCACAGACGCGCTGGCGCCCGAGCCTTCGATCCAGTTGTACTTGGCCGTGCTCAACATGATGAAGTGGAGCGTGAGGGCCAGTACAGCCAGCCAGAGCGTCATCAGGATCATGATCCGGCGGGGGTCAAAAATCAGCCATATTCTGTACATTTGAGATCTCCGAGTTCAAAGGGTTGCTGCGGTCCGGTAGAGCCGCAATCAGAACCACGGCCTCCAGTTCCACACCAGCACGTGGGCAACCACGGCAACTGCGATGTAGGCCAGGGTCCAGGTCATGAAAGCGCTGTGAAACTCCCGCGCTTCCTGGCTAGTCAGACCAGTTTGGTTTGCAGACATGTCTCAGTCCTCTTGTTGAAACATCACACACACCGTCCCTGAGCCCCGTTGGGCCAGACACGGACCTTCTCCGAGGGATCCTCCTTGCGGAGCTCACCGCTCGACCTCTGCCGCGTGGGTTGCGCCCGCATCACGCGACCGCAACTCCACCCGGAAGACTCCTACCCCCCACGACCGGTACACGCCAGCCGTCAGGGGTCACGACCGGCCTACGCCGGCCGCTGGTTTTTTCTATCAATGCCCCCCGGCCGCCGCCGGAGCATCGACCGCAGGCGCGGGCTCTGCTGCAGGCATCGCCGGAGCTGCCGCTGGCGGCGTGGTCTTCATCATCGCCAGCAAGCCCGGATAATCTTTCGCCATCTTTGCGCCATACAGGGGTTTGTAAGCGCCCTGGTGGCAGGTCTTGCAACCGACCTTGAGAGGGTCACCCATGGGACCCTTGCGGTGCGCAGGCAGGATGTCCGCCACGGAGCCGATGTAGGTGTTGTTGATCTCCCGCACCTGCCTGATGGCATTCCAGGCCTTGAGGCGCGTGGGTGGGCTTTCGGCCCAGCTGCCGAAGCTCTGGCTGTTGTGACAGTGGGTGCAATTCACCCCCAGCGAGTCGGAGAAGTGCATCATCAGACCGTAGGTCGCCTCGGTGCCTTTGATGGTCTTGTCGCTCCCCTCGGGCAGAGCCGCAGTGGCCTGCACGCGAATGTCGCCTGCATTGAGGAGGAACTCGGTCAGCGGGTCGTAGGGCAACGAGGTGTTGGCAACTGCGCCTACGCCACCGACGTTCTGCCCCGAGGCCTTCATGCCGCTGGCATGGGCGTAACCGGGATTGCTGCTCCACGACTGTGCGGGGACCGGGTTGCCGCGGTGGCAGGTATAGCAGGTGACTCCGGTCTCGCCGACGTGG
>CAJADV010000193.1 GCA_903938575.1 uncultured Gammaproteobacteria bacterium | reverse complement strand
GCGCAAACATCACTTCCAGCGGAACGCCCTTGCATCTGCCCTTATTGAGCATGTTGCAATCGTTGTTGAAGTTGTCATCGCTGTTCCAGAACTGGTCGTCGGGCACTGGGCGCGTTGCGAAGCTGCTGGTCAGCGAGTTGTTGGTCTTCATCCAGTCCATGAAGCGGAGCGATCGGTAGGTCTTGATCTGGTTCAGGAATGCCGGGTTGAACAGAATCGTCTTGTGATTGTTTGCGAAAGAGCGGAACTCCGTTTCCGGGGTACAGGCCGCCCTCGATGCAACGGTACGCAAGGGGTTGTCGCGGCAGATTCCCCCACCCGGTAGCAGACGCACGTTCTTGACCGGATTCTGCAGATCGTTGCGCGTCATCGTGATGGTGATCATGAGGTCGTCGGTCGCACGGTCGGTGATCGCCCGCGTCTTCAGCACGTAATGATTCGCTTGCGGGCGGGATACAGCTCCCTGCGTGTTGTTGAATTCAAAATCGCCGTCGCCATCGAAGAAAAGATGCCAGGTGCGGTTGGCGATCGTGGGATCGGCGGGGGATCCGGTAAAGATCACGGACCGGGCGAACTGTCCGTCGAGCAACGAGGTCACGTTGCCTCGGACATCAAGACTCAGTGCCCGACCATCCTGAAACTGCGTGGACGTGGCCGAAAACCACGGCCTGGCCATCTTGAAATGGTTGATGAACGGATATTCGCGCGTGTAGTCCGTTGGCGAGGTGAGATTTGATCCGAGCGGCGAGGTCTGGTTGGCTGCATTTGTGAAACCCACCGCGATCGAGGGCGGCACGACAGGCGCCGCCTCCACGGAGCCGGCCAGCACCAACGCTGCCAAAAAGCGCAACAGGGATCCGAACGCACGCATGATTCACTTCCTGGAATTTTGAGGACCAGACGGTAGTGTCCCATCGCACACGACAGAGTGGCAATCCAGGCCGAAAACGCCGCGGGGATTTTCTTAAGGCGCTCCTCATGACTTGCTTGGAACGCTGTTGGCCGTCACTGTTAGCGCCGGGTCGATGTCGCGGCGTGTATCGCTGCCAGGGGGCGGGATGAAGGGCGGTTTGCTGGGCATGATGCGGCGCTTGTTCCCCGCGTCCGCGTCCGCCAAAGAACCGCTGCTGCGAGTGAGTGCAGGCGCGGTACGGGAATCCCGCCGGGACAATCCCTTCGACACCTGGGCGTCGCGCTCCCGCAGCGCCAATGCAGCTGATACCACGCTCGCATGCCACCGCCTCTGGCAACCCAAGCCGGATCTGATGATCCGTCCCAAGTTCCGCATTCCAGGCACCGCAGGGGTTTTTGCATCAGGCTCCTGCTTCGCGCGCGAGGTCGAGGAAGCCCTTGCCACGCTTGGATTCGAGGTGAGTACGCTCTGCGACGAATTGTTCAAGACCGAGCCTCTGCTCCACGATGCCGCCGCGCACCCGGGGCTCAGACCACGCTCCTACCTGAACCGCTACAACACGATGTCCATGCGTGATGAGTTCGCGCACCTTCTGGGTGCCGATCCCGAGCTTGAGGCAGGTGTGCTTATCTATCCATTCGAGCGGGGCGCGGCGGCGGACCTGCATTACTCGCAGTCGTTGCGCCAGGCTGATCCTGCCACCACCTTGGCCCGCCGAAAATGCGTGAGGGAGTTCCTGGGGCCACGGCTGCGACAATGCCGGCTTATCGTGCTCACCTTGGGCATGGCCGAGTGCTGGTACGACGACCGCGCCGGCCGCTACCTTAACAACACACCCGGACCGCGAGTCTTGGCCGAGTTCGGCGACCATCTCAGCGTTCACCTCACGCGGTTCGAAGATCATATCCGCGCGCTGGAGTCGCTGTATAAGATGCTGCAGAGGGTGCACGGGGAAGACTTCAAGGTCGTAATCACCGTTTCTCCCGTCCCGCTGGAGCGCAGCTTTCTGGGGCGTGATGTGGTGCTGGCAAATACCTACTCCAAGTCCGTTCTGCGGGCCGTGGCCGAGGAGTTCGCTGCCTTCCGTGATAACGTCGACTACTTTCCAAGCTTCGAGCTGGTGAGTTTCGCGGCGCCGTCAGACGCATGGGAATGGGATAGCAGGCATGTACGCCCGGCACTCGTCGACCACATCATGTCCAGATTCCGAAGCCACTATCTGGAGGCCTCCGCGGATTGAGAACGCTGCGTCGACGGGGTACCGCCAGCCTCGCTGTTACGGATATCATCCTCGGGAGCTCTGTGAGCCTCGTCACAAAGCCGCCTGACGCGCCAGCCTGACTCGTATCGGTTGATGCGTTTCATTACGAGCCAAAATCCATTGAAAGTGCCCTTTTTCATCATCGGCTGCGTTCGGTCCGGCACCACAATGCTGCGCAATGTGCTGCGTCTGCATCCCAACCTGGCAGCCCCCGAAGAGACTCACTTTTACAGGTGGAGCGAGCCCTTCGGAACAGACGCCTCGCTGAAGCAGCTGGCGAAGAACACTACCTTGACCCGGCATCGCGCTATCGACGGCGTGACCGAGGAAGAATTCGCGCTCATGCTCTCCGAGTCACACAGCAGGCGCGATCTGTACCAGCGCTACATGAGCCTTTTCCTCGGACGCACCAAGCCCGGCGCAGTCCGCTGGTTCGACAAGACCCCACAAAACGTCTACGGCTCGGCAATGCTGGCTGCGGATTTCCCGAGATCGCGTTTTGTGCACATTGTCCGCAATCCGCTGGACGTGGTGCTCAGCCTGCGGGCAGGGGAAGTCATGAAGGTGAGCGGCCTGATCGGTGCCAGCAATTACTGGCTCGAATCCGTGACTAATCTGCATACCCTGAAAAAAGCTTTCCCGAGGCGGGTTATGGAGTTCCGTTACGATGAGTTCAACGCCGATCCACCGGGGCACGCGACGCGCGTACTTGATTTCGTTGGCGAGCCTTTGGTGCCAGGATTCATGGATGCTTTCGTGTCGCGGCCAAAATCTTACGACCACAAGGAGCGCCTGAATTCCGCAGAGCTGGCAACGGTCAGGCGTATCTGTGGCAAGTGGGCGAACGCCTACGGTTACGAAATCTGAGCAATCCGGTGTTTCCTACGCTGCCTCTTCCTGCATGGCTGAGCCGACGCAAAGCAGCTGAGGGCAAGACGCTTTACCTTCACATCGGCCTGAACAAGGCTGGCAGTTCCGCCATCCAACGCACTCTCGCCTCCCACCCGAAAACGCTGCAGTCTGCTGGCCTGCTCTACCCCCATACGGGACGCAGCGGAAGCGAAGCGCATCACCTGTTGAGTCATGTGCTTGGTTTTTCGCAAGGCAAGCCGCCCCGCGTGCAAACAAGCTCGCAACTGGAGAACCTCGGCCCCAAACTTCTGACCGAATGCTCACGCAGCGGCTGCACCGCGGCTGTTGTGAGCTCCGAGGTGTTCACCAACCCGGGAGATATCAGCCGGGTGCGCGACTTTCTCACGGGCTGGGATGTCCGGATCGTGCTTTATCTGCGCCGCCATGACCACTGGTGGGCGTCCTGCTACAGTCAGGGCCTGCGCATGACCTTTGATCCGCCTTGGCCGCTGGGTTTCGACGGCTACATCGCGTGGCAACGCTCAAGGCCACAAAAGGGCGATTACCGACGGCTGGTCGACGCATGGGCAGAGATATTCGGTCCCGAAAACTTGCTCGTAAGACCCTATGAGCGCGAGCAAAACCAGCCAAGTATCGTGGCAGATCTGCTCCATACCATCGGCTTCACGGAACTGGCCACATCGGTAGGCACTCAGGTGGCCGAGTTCAACGTGTCACTCGGCGAGCGTGAGCTCGTACTGATCGATGCCATCCAGCACACCGGTCTTTCGCATACGGCCCGCAAGCGGCTCATTACAGCGATAAGCAGTCGACCCGGTCAGGTGCGGGGCGGGGGGTTCATATCGCCAAGCGAGCGGCTGCGCATGGTCGAGGAGAACCTCGAGGATTACCGCTACATTGCCCGCACTTACATGGGACGCCCGGACGGCGAGCTTTTCCGCGAGCCGCTGCCGGCTGCTGATGCTGCCTGGACACCACCCCCACCAGCATCTCAACGGGAGATCATCGAGGCACTGGCTTCCGTGGCAGGCTGGGCCTGAGGTGCATCAGGTAGCTGTTCCGTGATTGGCCGTCTGCTTGCCGGAGTCCGTACCCTGATGCCGGTACGCTTCGAGCAACGGCCTCCGCTCTGGGCGCCAGACTTTCCTTTCCTGCTGTTGTGGTCTCACAAGGCTGCCTCCACTGCGCTCGCGCAGTGGTTCTTCGCCCATATCGGCTCACCGCAGCTGCGCGAGGGTGGGCCCGATGCGGCACGCCGCTACGCGGGCCTGGGCATTCACGCCTACCAGTTCGGCACCCACTGCCGCAGCCCGGGGTACCTTCGGCACTGCCGCCGTGCGCTCGAGGGCGGTCTGCCCGTGATCAAGTTCGTACGTGATCCCGCGGCGCGGGCCTTTAGCGGGTTTCTGGCCACACGCCGCGGCGTGGTGCTGGCGCGCCCGGAATTCTGGGGCGCGCG
>CAJADV010000192.1 GCA_903938575.1 uncultured Gammaproteobacteria bacterium | reverse complement strand
GAGGACGGACGTGCCGAGCCGCGCTGAGGTCACGCCGGTGTCCCCGCCGATCGGGCTCTGCTACGGGAGTGTCTCGGCGCTGGATGCCGATCAGCTGGTGGCACTCGCCGGATCGCTGGGATTCGCCAGCGTGATGCTGCCGCCATTTCCGGTCAGCGCCTGCGCGAGCCGCGCGGATTTTCGCGCGCTGCTCGATCGCCATGGCATCCGCCGGGTGGTGCTGGACGGTGCGCTCGGCATGCTCCCGCGGTGTGGCTTTGCCGAGGAGCACGGGTTCACGGCCGCGCTCCACCTGCAAACCGCCGAGCGGTTCTGCGTCGACTGCTTCAACGTGCCGCATTACGAGGGCGATCCGCGCGCCAGTGTCGCGGAGTTTGCCGATGCGCTCGCGCCCTTCTGCACGAGTGCCGCCGCGCTGGGCGCGGATGTGGCGCTGGAATTCCTGCCCGGCACCGGCATACCCGATATCGCGCGAGCCTTGCGTATCTGTGAGCAGGTGGGTGCGCCGAACCTCGGCATTACCCTGGACACCTGGCACTGGGCGCGCAGCCGCGCCACGCTCGCCGATGTGCGCGCGCTGCCGCCGGGCAGCATCAAGGAGTTCCAGTTGAGCGACCGCGCCGCCGACGAGAACAGCCGTGCGGATTCCGTGCAGTGGGGCAGGCTGGTGCCGGGCGAGGGCGCGGCGCCGCTCGTGGAACTGATCCGCGCCGTGCAGGCCAATGCCCCGGGACTCAGCCTGAACGCCGAGGTGTTCTCGCAGGAGCTGCAGGCCCTGCCGCCGCAGGTGGCGGCGGCGCGCATCGCGGCCGGCCTTCGACGTATCATCGCGTCCATCTGAAAACCGGGTCATTCGGAGGCGCTATGGATCTGGGGCTGCAGGGCAGGAGCGTGCTGATCACGGGGGCTGCGAGCGGTATCGGGCTCGCCTGCGTGAAGGCCTTCGCGGCCGAGGGCGCGCGGGTGCTGGCGGTGGATGTGTCAGCTGCCTTGCACGGGGCCGTTGCCGATATTGGCAGCGACAACGTGAAGGCACAGGTCGCGGACGTCACCGATGCCGCGCAGATGCAGGCCGCCGTGGCGCGCGCGGTTGCAGAGTTCGGCCGACTCGACGTGATGTTCCCCAACGCCGGCGGCGCGATCCCCACGCCCACCGAGCAGCAGGTGCTCGAGGACTACCGCCGCATCATGGCGCTCAACCTTGACGGCGTGTACTTCGCCATCCACGCCGCGCTGCCGCTGATGCTCGCGCAGGGCAAGGGCTGTTTCATCGTCACCTCCTCGGGCGCGGGCCTTAACGCCGCTCCCGGGCTTACCGCCTACGGCGCGGCCAAGGCCGGTGTCATCAACATGGCCCGTTCCATCGCCACCGAGTTCGGCGCACGCGGTATCCGCGCCAATGTCATCGCGCCGGGCCCCATGCTCACGCCGCCGGTGCGTGAGTGGCTGGCCGGCATTCCGCAGGGTTACGAGCGCTTCTGCCAGCAGGTGCCGAGCGGCCGCATGGGCACGGCCGAAGACATTGCCAATGCGGCACTCTTCCTCGCCAGCGATCGCGCTGATTTCGTGAACGGCGTGGTGCTGCCGGTAGATGGCGCGCTGCACGCACGGCTTTCTTCCCCCTCCCTCGACTGAAGGACACGCGCATGGATCTCGGGCTTGCTGGCAAGACGGTCATCATCACGGGCGGCAGCGGCGGCATCGGTCGCGGGCTGGTATTGGAGTTCGCCCGCGAGGGCTGCAATGTGGTCAGCGCCTCGCGTGATGCCGAGACGGGCCGCAAGCTCGCCGACGAAGCGCAAGCCGCAGGCTTTGCCGGGCGCATCCTGCCCGTTGCCACCGACGTCACGCGGCGCGACTCGGTGGATGCCATGATCGAGGCCACGCACGCGGCCTTCGGTCCGGTGGATGTGTTGGTGAACAACGCCGGCGGCGTGGCGCACCCCTCCGCGTTCGAGGACTTCGACGAGGCCGGGCGGCGCTG
>CAJADV010000191.1 GCA_903938575.1 uncultured Gammaproteobacteria bacterium | reverse complement strand
GGCCGAGCCGCTGCGCACCGCGGCCATCGCCCGGCTCGGCGCGCAGGGCTGGCGGGGCCTGTACTCGGTGGTCTCCCTGGTGGGGCTGTGGCTGCTCGTGACTGGCTATGCCAGTGCTCGCCTCAGCTCGCCTGATCTGTACGCACCCCCCGCATGGGCGCATACGGTTGCCTTAGCACTGATGCTACCGAGCCTGGTGCTGGTGGTGGCGGCTTATGTTCCGGGCACGCACATTCGGCAATGGGTGGGGCACCCCATGCTGTTCGGGACGCGGGTATGGGCCTTTGCGCACCTGCTTTCCAACGGGCGCCTGGCCGATGTGGTGCTGTTCGGGAGTTTCCTCGCCTGGTCGATCTTTGCCTATCACGCGGCGCGGGCGCGTGACCGGGTTGCCGGGACACGCTATCCGGCTGTTGGTTGGTCGCGCGATGCAGCGGCGTTTGCCGTTGGCGTGATCAGCTGGCTGGGGATATTTCTCTACCTGCACACCTGGCTTGTCGGCGTACCCCTTGTCGGCACACCCGGGTGATTCAGGGATTCCCTGAACATGACCCGGGTGTGTTTCAGAGCACCAGCCCGGCCGCGCTTGCCACCAGCAGCACGCAGCCCAGCACGCGGTAAAAACGTTTCGGATCGCTGCGCAAGAGATACGCGTGCAGCCGCAGCCCCAATGCGTGACCTACACCCGCACAGGGCAGCAGCCAGATCTGGTCGCGCAGGTGCAGGTCCACACCGGCCCAGATGAACGCCCCCATCTTGATCGCCACCAGAATGAACCACAGCGCGAAGAGCGTGTCGCGCAATTGCCGCGCCTGCACATGCGTGCCGAACACCGCCATGATCAGCGGCGCGCCGATCAGCGAGGTGCCGCTGACATAGCCACCCATCGCCAGGAAAAGCACATCGAGACGCCGGTCGTTCGAGCGGAAGGGCTTGTTCAGGATGTAGGAGACGGCGTAGACGCTCACGATGACGAAGATGATCGTGCCCATTACCCGGGCCGGCAGCACGATCAGACCAAACACCCCCGCGAGTTTCGGCACGATCATGATCCCGAGCGCCCGGCGCAGGTATGGCCAGTCCACGCCGCCGCCCTCGGCACGGATGGCGGCGCGCCGCGGCCACTGGTGCACGGCATTGAGCACCGAGAAGAACATGAGGTGTAAGGCGATGATCGGCAGGAAAACCAGCGCGTCGTTGTGAACGAGCAGCAGGAAGGGCAGCGAAAGCACCGAGCCACCGAAGCCCAGCCCCGAGCGCACGAAGCCGCTCCAGACGAAGATCAGGGCGATCAGGGCGAGCTGTAACCAGGATAGGTCTGTCATGAAATCGCCGCGAGCCGCGCTCAGGCTGCTGTCGAGTCGCGCAGTGTAGGCGTTGCCCGCCCGCGAATCATGGTGTCAGACTGGCACCCGTACCGATCGCCCACCCCGGGGGAGCCGCCAGATGGGAGATGTCGTCGCTTTCCGACGCCGCCCGCCCAAGGCGAAGACGCTGTGCCTCGAGGGTCACCACAAGTGGGTGATCTGGAAAGCCAAGCAGTTTGACGTGCGCGAAGGCAAGCTGGTCACCGTCCACCGCTGCGAGCGTTGCGGCAAGGAAAAGTCCACCGCGATCTAGGGGCGAGCTCGATTTCCCGTCCGCATTGATAGCCGCGCCACTCACTGCTGCTGGCGTGCCCGCTGGCGATAACGCTCGCGTTCTTCCTCCGACATGCCCTCCCAGCGCCGGCGCAGCTCGTTGCGCTGCTCGCTATCCATGCTGCGGTAGCGCTGCTCGGCCTGACGCACACGTTCCTGTTTTTCCTCGGGCAGTGAGCGGAATTGCTGCTCGCGCTGCTGCAGGCGGTAAGGGTCGTCGTTAATGGGGCGCTCTTGCTGGTAGTCCCGGCGTTCCGCGTTGCGCTGCTCGGGCGGTGGCTGGCGCGGCTCGCGGGTATCGCGTTGCTCCTCGCGCTGGCGGCCGTGGTCATCGTTGTTGTTGTTGTCTCGAGCGAGCGCCGGGGCCGCCAGGGCGAGCGCAAGTGCGCCCGCCACAAGACGAGCCGGTGCCCGTCGATCAGCCATGACGCCCCATGTCGGACTCGGCGAGCCAAAGGTAGAAGTCGAGGTCGCGGTAGAGTTCCGGGGCGTCGGCCTCCGGGCGGGTGTTGCCGTAATGTGTTTCTGCTTGCTGCGGGATCAGCACAGCGATGCCGAGCGCGCTGGCGAGCGCCGCCGCGCCCATCAGTGGCTTCAGCCAACGCGCGACCCACGAGGGCGCCGGCGCCGCGAGTGCCGCGCTCCGTGCTGCGGCAATGCGCGAGAGCGTGCGTGCGGGTAAAAGTTGTTCCTCGAGGCGGAGCGCCGCGGCGAGTTCGTGTTCGGTGTCGGTCATGGCCAGTGCTCCTCGAGTTCCTCGCGCAATGCGTGCATCGCCCGGAAGTAATGCGTCTTCACGCTGCCTTCGGTACAGCCCATTGCCTGCGCGGTTTCTGTGGTCGAGAGACCTTCCCAGCAGCGTAGCATGAAGGCCTGCTGCTGCCGGGCGGGCAGCGCTGCCAGCGCTTTCACCAGCGCCTGCCCGCGCCGCTCACCGGCCACCAGGCGCTCCGGGTCGCCCCCGGCTGGATCGGGCAGTTGCTCGATCGGGTCTTCGGTTTCATCGTCGCCGGGCCCGCTGCGCCACATGCCGAGCAGCGCCTCGATCTTGCGCCGCCGCCGGAAATCCGTGATGCGGTTACGCAGGATCCGGTAAAACAACGGTCGCCACTCGGCGGCGGGCCGTCCGGCGTAGCCCTGCACCAGCCGCAGCATGGTGTCCTGCAACGCATCCATCGCATCCGCCTCGTGGCCGAGCGCGATTTTCGCCATCAGGAATCCCCGCCGTTCCACGGTACGCAGGAAATCCTCGATCCTCGCGGGTTCTTCAGCCACGCAGATCGCTGCCTGATAACTCACCGGCCCGTTCATGACCGGCGCTCGGGTTAAGCACCCCCTCAGTGATAGGCCTCATGCAGGATGGCGCCCACGAGGATGGAGCCGCCGATCCACTTCCAGGCGTCGTCGTCATGGCCACAGCCGTGGTAGTGATGGTGCTCGACATAGCGCGGCTGATCGTACTGGTAGCTCTGGCGCACGTATACGGGCTCGGGCTCCACGTAAACCTCGCGGTAAACCCGCCTGGGCTCGACGTAGACCTCGCGGTACACGGGTCGGTACACAACCACGGGACGGCTTTCGCGGTAGTAGCGATCACCGCCGTGGCGGTGGTGCCTGTCGCGATCGGCAAAGGCAGGCGCGGCGGCCAGCACAACGCTGGCACTCAGCACGGCAAGCAGGCGACTCAGCATGACATTCTCCTTGGTGGATGAATCCCACCCTTGAGAACGCAGCGGCTGGTGAACGGTTGACCCGCGCCCTGCGGGAGCCCGCCTTACCGCTTAGAGGGCATCCATGGTGCGGAAGCAGTCACGCACTTCGTTCACGAAGACTTCGGGCTGTTCGAAGGCCGCGAAATGCCCGCCCTTCGGCAGCTCGTTCCAGTGCACGAGCTTCAGGAAGCGCTTCTCCGCCCAGCGCCGCGAGCTGCGGAAAATCTCCTTGGGGAAGATGCTGGCGCCCACGGGGATGTGCAGCGGGTCGAGGTTCGGTTTCGCGAAACTCTCCCAGTACAGGCGCGCGGAGGAGGCGGCGGAGTTGCTGAGCCAGTAGCTCATCACGTTGTCGAGCATCTCCTCGCGCGTGAGGGCGTTCTCCGGGCGGCGCGACTCGCCCTCGCCGCAGTCGGTCCAGGCGTGGAATTTCTCGACGATCCACGCCAGTTGCCCTGCGGGTGAATCCGCCAGCCCGTAGCCTAGCGTCTGCGGGCGTGTTCCCTGTTGTTTGCTGTAGCCCGAGTCCCAGTCGTTGTAGTGCTGCATGCCCGCGAGCGCGGACTGCTCAAGCGGTGTGAGATTGGAGAGAGTTTCCATGTCGGGCGCGACGATCGGCATGTTGATGTGGATGCCGCGGCAATTGGCGGTGTCCTGTTGGCCGATGCTGGTGGTGACCAGCGCGCCCCAGTCGCCGCCCTGCGCGTAGTAGCTGGCGTAGCCCAGGCGCTGCATCAGCGCGCCCCAGGCCCGCGCGATGCGCTCGGCGCCCCAGCCGGCCTCGCGCGGCTTGTCGGAGAAGGCATAACCCGGCAGCGAGGGGCAGACCACGTGGAAGGCGTCCGTAGCATTGCCGCCGTGCGCCACCGGATCGGTGAGCGGGCCGATCACCTTCAGGAACTCCACCACCGAACCCGGCCAGCCGTGCGTGATCACGAGCGGCCTTGCGTTCGCGTGCGGTGAGCGTGCGTGTATGAAGTGGATGCCGAGCCCGTCGATGGTGGTACGGAACTGGGGCCAGGCGTTGAGACGCGTGGCGAGGCGCTGCATGTCGTAGTCCTGCGCCCAGTGGCGGCAGAGTTCCTGCGTGTATGAAAGCGGGATACCCTGGTTCCAGTCGCCGGTGGTTTCGGCATCGGGCCAGCGGGTGGCGGCAAGGCGCCGCCGCAGATCGTCGATCTCGGCATCGCTGATGGTCACGGTGAAGGGCGTTATTTCGGCAGACATGGCGCTCGTCCTGCGTGTGCTGGAAGCCGCGAGCCTACACGAGCCACGCCTGTCTCGTGCAGTACCGAGACGGCCTTCGCCGGCGTGTTGCGCTACCGTAATCCGGCACGCCCGCGCCCGCATCCGATAATCGGACACGAATCGGGCTCACGCTTACGAGGCAATCCCATGGCACTACAACCGAGCGATCTTGATGGCAAGGTGGCCCTCGTCACCGGGGCGGGCCGCATGCGCAGCATCGGTCGTGAAATCGCGCTGGCCCTCGCGCGGGCCGGTTGCGATGTGCTCATTACCGGCAGCGGCCGCTCCCCGGAGCATTTCCCCGACGAGGAAAAAGCGGCGGGCTGGCGCGACGTGGATTCGGTGGCAGACGAGATACGCGCGCTGGGAAGGCGCGCGCTGCCGGTGGTCTGTGATGTGAGCAGCGAGGAGGCTTGTGATGCACTGGTGGCGCGCTGCGTGGCCGAGCTCGGGCGCGTGGACATCCTGGTGAACAACGCGAGCGCCTCGCGCGGCCCGGATCGCCGCAATGTGGTCGATCTGGAGCCTGCGGTGTGGCGCCATGTGATCGATGTGAACCTGCACGGGCCTTTCTATCTCAGTCAAGGCGCAGCACGGCAAATGGTTGCGCAAGGCGCGGGCGGTTCGATCGTGAATATCTCGTCTATCGCCGGAAAGCTGCTGCCCGCGCAGCACGCCGCCTACGCCGCCAGCAAGGCCGGCCTGCAGGCACTCACCGCGGCGATGGCAAGCGAATTGGGCCGCAACGGCATCCGCGTGAACGCCATCTGCCCGGGCATCATCGACACCTCACGCCTCGACGACATTCCCCGC
>CAJADV010000190.1 GCA_903938575.1 uncultured Gammaproteobacteria bacterium | reverse complement strand
TGCCTACGCCTATGTCACGGGCGGCTGGGCCTTGGACGAACACGAGGTCTTACTGGTCGAATTCACGCCTCCTGCCTGCGAATACTGGAGCCTGACGCTCTACAACTACTGGCTGGAGACACCCGACTACCGCCATCACAAGGTCAGCGTCAATGCGGCAACCGCGCATCCCGGGCCCGACGGGCGGGTGCGGATCGCCGTTTCCGCCAGGGATACGGGGCTCGGCGACTGGATCGACACTGCAGGGCATCGCAGCGGCGCGCTGCTGCTGCGCTGGGTGCAGGCCGACAGCCACCCGGTGCCGGTGTGCACGGTGATATCCAACAGCAGCCCGGTTAGCCCAGCCAACGCCTGATGAAAATCATGATCGTGCTGGACGTGGAGGCTGCGTCCTCGCCGACCGGGATGGCCGATATCGTTGCCAGGCTGCTCGCCATGCCTGGCCTGCGGCGTTGCGCATCAAGTGTGCGCGTCGATGTTCCGGGCGCTTTCCCGCCGGGCCTGGGCGCCGTGCTCGAGGCGTGGACAGACCCCTCGATGGAGCGCGGCGACGTCGTCCACAGTCTCGATGCCCTCTGGTCAACTGCGGGCATACTCAGCGCCGTGTCCGTTGAGGAATTCGAGCCGGTCGCGCTGCCTCCCGCACCGATCGGAAAACCAACTCCCGGGCTCCGTATGCTGTCGTTGTGCCAGCGGCGCGCCGGACTGACCCCACAGGCCTTCCGCGAATACTGGCTTGGACCGCACGCGGCAGTAGCGCAGTCCTTCAGCGTCGCCCTGATGGCGTACCAGCAGAATGTGGTGCTCGAGTGTCTTCATGGGCAGCCGGTCGATGGCATTGCCAGCATGCACTTCAGATCCTTCGAGCACTTCCGGGAGCGCTATCAGGACCACCCCGAGGATGCGGCGCGGGGCGCTGCCGATGCGGCGCGGTTCCTCGACGATAGCCGCACCGGCGCCTTTACTTCGCTTACAGTTCACCGTGATCTATCCGGACCGTTGTGATGAAAATATTCCAGTCATTGGCGCGCACGCCCACCGAGGAACTGGTGGAACTGGCGCGCGTGGCCGAGGACCTCGGGTTCGCCGGGGTGTCGCTCAGCGATCACCTTGTCCGTCCCGTGAGCATTTCCTCGTCCTATCCCTACAGCGCAGACGGGCTGATGGCAGCGGCGCCGGAAACGCATTACCCGGATGTGTGGGTAGCGGCCGCAGCAATCGCGCAGGCCACGACGCGGCTGAATGTCCTGAGCTCGGTGTACATATTGCCCGCGCGGGATCCCTTCACCGCCGCCAAGGCGCTCGCCACTGCGGCGGTGCTGTCGGGTGACCGCGTGATGATCGGCGTGGGTCTGGGTTGGATGCGTGAGGAGTTCGAGCTGACCGGTCAGGCCTTCGAGGGCAGAGGGGCGCGTACCGATGAAATGCTCACGCTGATCGAGAAACTCCTGAGGCCGGGTCCGGTCGAGCATCAGGGCAGGTTTTACACGGTGCCTCCGCTTCATATGGCTCCCACACCCCGGCGGGTTCCGCCAATTCTGGTGGGAGGGCATTCGGAGGCCGCTCTGCGACGCGCGGCGCGCCACGACGGCTGGATCGGCGTCAACTACCCGCGGGCCGAGGTTCCCGCACGGGTGGCGCAGGTGCTCGCCGCCAGGGCCGCAGCCGGTGAGCGTGCCAGCGAATACCCTTTCGAAGTGGCTCTGGCCATCAACGAGCCCCTCGATCGCGAGACGATAGAGCACTTGGCCGAAGTCGGCGTGACGTTGCTCATCCACCCGCCCGCACCGCTTGATCCCACCCGACGGGACCTCGCCGCACGCCGGCGGCATCTCGAAGCGCTGGCCCGTATCGGTCTGGCCACTACAATTTCCTGAGGGTGCAGCGTGGCCTATTTCGATTTCGCGACCTGGGGGCGTCTGGCCAGGCTCATCACACGCGAACGCAGCGGGGGCAAGCGCAAACTTTTCCTGTTCGGTGTATTCGGTGGCCTTACCGCGATGTCAGCGGTCTCCGCCCTGGCGCTTGCCCTGGACAACCTGCTGTTCCGGGGCTGGCGCCGCGTAGAACCGCAGCCGCCAATATTCATCATCGGTAACGGCCGCAGTGGCACCACCCACTTGCACCGCCTGCTGACCGCCGATCAGGGCAGGTTCAGCTACTTCAAGACCTATGAACTCCTGATGCCCGCCGTGGTGCAAAAGAAAATGTTTCAGGGCATTGCCTTGATCGATCGTCGCTGTTTGGGTGGCGCCGGCGCACGCTGGCTCCAGGCCAAGGAAGGAGCCTCGCTCGAGGAGGTGCGAAAGCTTCACGACTGGCAGTCGACCGGTTCGGAGGAGGATGACTTCATCATGCTCCACAACTTCAGCGCCCTGTCGCTGATCTGGCCCTTCCCGTACCCGGAACTGGGGTACCTCTACGACACCGACAGAATGCCGGAGCAGGACCGGCGCCGGATCGTTGGCTGGTACCGCGACATGGTCAAGCGCCAGCTCTACACCAACGGGCCGATGTTGATCCATTGCGCCAAGAGCCCACAGTTCACGCTGAAAATGCGGGCGCTCGCCGAGACATTTCCCGGTGCCCGCTTCGTGGTGATGATGCGTCATCCCTACGAATGCATCCCCAGCCTGATCGACCTGATGTCGTGGTACTGGCGCAAGATGGGCGCATCCGACGCCGTCATCGAGACCGAGGCGCGGCAATTCCGGGAAAAGATGATCGAGCAGTTTCGCTACGCCGTGGATGTGGCAGACGACATGCCGACGGATCGATGCGCCATGGTACGTTTCGAGGACCTGCTGGCTGACCCCAAGGCCGTGGTGCTCGATCTGTACCATCGCTTCGGCCTTTCGGTATCACCGGCCTTCGACGAGTACCTCGAAGGCGAGCGCCAGCACGCCCTGTCGTTTCGCAGCAAGCATGAGTACGAAGGCCTGAACGACGAGGCTCTGCGCCAGCGCATCGACACCGAACTAGACGACCTGTTCGCGCGTTTCGGCTGGTTGCGAGAGCAGGGTGACACTGCGGCAAGTGCTCCGGCCCCGTAGGTGACTGCCCAATCTCGCCCGCAATGATCGCCAGCGTGGCAGGCCACAGACAGCTGAGGCGCGGGCTACTGCGTTGCCGTGGTAATGGGACGGAGGCTAGGCCACTTACTTTGGCGGGCACTCTCGCGGTGGGTTAACATTTGCAGATGTCGATAAAATCACAGGAAAACCTGCGTTGAACGCGCAAAAAAGCGATCGCGTAGTGGTAACGGGGGGGCGCGGCCGCATCTCCAGACTGCTGACCTCCGCCTTGGGGTCGCGCGGTTACAACGCGGTCGCGAGCTCACGCGTAGCCGATGCCGAGTTCCTTGATTACCACGAAGTCACGTCCACGCAATTCCTCGAGTCGGCGGGGGCAGTGTTGCACCTCGCCTGGAGCACAGTGCCGGCAGTGGCCGAGCGCGTGCCTGGTATCGAGTGGGAGGTCGATCTCCCGTACCTTGCCAGCATGCTGCGCGCAGCGAGCCGCCTGCCGAAAGACCAGCGTCCACACATCGTGTTCTTCTCGTCGGGCGGAACGGTC
>CAJADV010000189.1 GCA_903938575.1 uncultured Gammaproteobacteria bacterium | reverse complement strand
GCGAGGCGTGCAAACAGGTTCCGGATCACCGCCGACAGCTCGTCGGGGCGGGTAGGTTTGGTGAGGTACACATCGGCGCCGCTCAGATAGCCCTCGAGCCGCTCCATGCTGCGCACCCGCCCGGTGAGGATGATCACACCGAGGCCCGGCAGCGCGCGGCGGATGCGCCGGGTGATGCTCAGGCCATCTTCCTGCGCCATGTTCAGGTCCAGCACCAGGATGTCGGCCAGTTGCTGCTCGAGCGCGCGGTTCAAGTCCTCACCGCTGTCCACGCCGCGGGCCGAGAAGCCCTCCTCGCTCAGGTAATGCACCAGTTCCTCGCGCAGCCGCTCGTTATCCTCCACGAGGATAACGGAGGGCAATTCAGACGCTGTCGGGTTCATGTGCTCTCCAGCCACAGGTCAAAGCAGACTCTGGCGTCGTCGGCGCTGCAGAGGATGTCGGTGCCCATGGCACCTGCGGTTTGCTGCGACAGCCACAGTCCGAGTCCGGCACCCGATATCCGGCGTGCACCCTCCGAGCGGTAATATCGCGCAAACACCTTGAGTGGATCGGGCACTCCTGCCACGCCGATCTCATTGCTCACCCGGATCCTTACCCCGGAGCAGCCTTGCCTCCCGGCGGGCTCGATCTCGACGCGCACTGCCCCACCGGGCGGCGAATACTTGCGCGCATTGCCCAGCAGGTTCAGCAGGATCACGCGCGCGCCGAGGTAGTCGATCTTGACCAGCAGGTTCGGGTCGCCGCTGATCACAATGGTGTCGTCGTCCAGGCTTTCCCTGAGGTCCGCCAACAGGTCAGCGAGCGAGAAGTATTGGGTGTAGAGCTGAAGGCCGTCCTGCTCGATCTGGTCGACCTGCGCATAACGCTCCACCAGCGCGTTCAGGTCATCGACTGAATGCTGGATGCTCTGGAGGCGCTTGCTGTGCGCCTCGTTATCGCTGGCTCCGCGATTCAAGGATGCCGCCGCCGACTGGATAGTCGACAGCGGCGTCTTGATTTCGTGCATCAGCGTGGTGACCAGCCGTTCCTGCAGGCTGCGCCGCTCGCTGGCCAACGCGGCCTCTCCCCGGGCTGATTTCTCCGCTGCCACCGCGAGGCCTGTCCGCTCGCGCCGCTCCAACTCCAGAATCCCGATGATCAGGCAAAAGATCACGGGGCTCACGAGTGTGCGCCACGCAAAGATCTCCAGGGCCCAGTGATGGGGCTGTATCCAGCCGAGCTGCTGCAGACAGACTTCCACCGCGACCAGGCTGATGGCAAACGTCACTGCACGGATGAACCGGTTCCGTGCGCCGATCACGCGGGGCGCCCACAGGCACAGCGCGCAGTGCAACAGCCAGCCAGCCAGCATCAAGATGAAAGCCAGCCGGTGGATCGCCTGAAGATCGACCACGAACGCGGCCATCATCAACGTCAGCAGCACGGCGCCAAGCGCAGTCGTCGCGCTGCGCCCCCAGCGTGGCATATGACTCTTGGCCAGGATGAAATAGATCATCAGGTAGCCACCCGTCATGTTCATCATCGAGCTCAGATACAGGGCCCTTCCACGGTTCAGCACCGCATCGACGGGCGCGAAATCGTGCAAGTGACCGAACATCTGCGCATAAACGAGAATGGAGCCCAGCAGGGAGGCGAGCCCTGCCAGCACCATGGGCTCACGCCCGATCGCGAGCACCATCAGCCCGACCAACATGATCGACAGCGTGCAACCCTGCACCAAACCAAGGAATACGCTGCGATCGGCCTCGGACTTGGCAGCATCGGGCTCGGTGGCGACCTCCGCCAAGACGATCATGGCGCCGATCGCGCGGATCCGCAGGTAGCGAACCTGCGCGCCGGGTGTCGTGTCCATCCATTCGTGCCGCCACAGGCGCGCCGGGTGCAGTTCGATGCCGGGCAGGGAGGCGGCCCCCACCGCGCTGGCGGAGAAAAGCATCACCTCAGCCAGCGTGGCGGGCTTCACGCTCAGGATCAGCGGCAGGTCTGTCGCGGGTTGGTTGACGGTCAACCGCACCCACAACGTAGAGCGGGTGAAGCCCCGGCTGATGACCTTGCTAGCGGGCGTAAAGGGCATGCGCTGCACCTCTTCGAAGCCCATGAGACCGCTCGCATCCTCGAAATACGCGCGCTCGACAACCAGATCTGTGGCCGCCGCCGGTCCCGACGCAAGGCCCAGGATCCCGCTCAGTAGCAACACGACATGCAAGGACAGTCTCATCGCGCAATGGTAGACGCTCATCGCGCGCGAGCGCAGCCGGTAGGCGATCGGCACTTCCTGCCGTGGTGCGTCAGCGACACGGAGCGGCCAGAAACCCGACGCCGGCTGCGAGCAACAATAGCTTTCTCATCACGCCCCCCTTTTAGTTCCCTGCACGAAAACAACGCACCGCTCCACCGAATCGATTCCGCAGGGATCGCTCGCATGGCATCGGGCCCGCGTCTCAGCCAGGTCCGGCGTTTTCCCCGCATAATCCCCGCCCGTTCCGGTCTCGATAAAGAAACCGGGGCGCAGCGAGTTTCCAGGTTTCTGCCTCGACAGGCTTGCGAGCAACTTCACCACGCTTGTCAGCTCGAAGCTTGCCGAACCTTGCGACCGGAGCGCTCGGCAGTTGTAAGCTTCGGCAAGCTTCGGCAAGCTTCGGCAAGCTTCGGCAAGCTTCGGCAAGCTTCGGACGGCGCGGACTGTTAATCGTGGCCGTCGAGGTTGCACCCGTCCATAGCCACCCTGGCTTTGCTACGGCTCTGAGACGTTCTCGCAGGGAGATCGACACGTGGGAAAAACGGACACCGGGGACTCAACGCGGATGGCTGGTTTGGCTAAGCGCAACCGTCGGACGTTCATCGGGGAGGCCGCCGGAGGCGTGATCGCCACGCTTGCGGCCAGCAAGGCCGCGGCCGAAACGCTGGCGGACGTACCGCCGCGCATGATGGGCGCTCCGGTCAGCGGTCGCAGTGAGCGCTCGAGCTTCGCTGAATTGAGCCGAATTCCGGAATCCACGGCGGGCAAGCGCAACGTTGCCGCTGCGGATGCCATCAATTCGAAAACACCGCTGCAAAGCCTGGTCGGCACGATCACACCCTCCGATCTCCACTACGAGCGCAGCCACGCCGGCGTACCCGATCTCGATCCGGCCAAACACCGTTTGCTGATCCACGGAATGGCCGCGCGCCCCACGGTTCTGCGCGTGGCGGATCTGCGCGCCATGCCGTCTTTCTCGAGAATCATGTTCCTCGAGTGCTCGGGCAACGGGTGGGAGAACTGGAAAGCGGCAGATCCAAGCCTCACCGTCCAGAACATGTACGGCATGCTGAGCACCCATGAATGGACGGGCGTGCCGCTGCGTGCGCTGCTTGATATGGTGGGGCGCACGGCAGACGCGCGATGGATGCTGGCCGAGGGTGGCGATGGCTCGGGCATGGCGAGGAGCATTCCCCTGACCGACGAAATCCTGGATGAGTCGATGGTGGCCTACGCCCAGAACGGCGAGTCGCTCCGGCCCGCGCATGGGTTTCCCTTGCGGCTCCTCGTGCCCGGCTTCGAGGGCAACATGAGCGTGAAATGGCTGCGCCGACTCAAGCTCGGCGACCAGCCCTTCATGACGCGCTGGGAGACCGCCCGCTACACGGGCCTGATGCCGGATGGGCGCGCACGGCAGTTTCACCTGCGCCAGGACGTCAATTCGGTCATTACCAATCCCTCCGGCATGATGCATATCGAGCCCGGATATCACCGTGTGTCTGGCATCGCCTGGAGCGGGCATGGAAAGATCGAGAAGGTGGAGTTCAGCGCCGATGGTGGCCTCACATGGCGCAGGGCGCAATTGAATGCGCCCGTGCTGGCAAAGGCCCAGACGCGCTTCGAGGTCGACTGGGAATGGGATGGAAGCCCCGCGAAAATCCTGAGTCGATCCACGGATGAGAAGGGCAACATCCAGCCCGATCGAAAGACACTCGTCGGCGAGCTAGGCACCAACGCGGTGTTCCATTACAACGCGCAGCAGACCTGGGCCGTCGACCGTCAGGGGAGGGTCACCAATGTTCTTGCTTAGGGGACTTTTTCTGGCACTGGCACTGGCGCTGTGCCCGGCTCCGGTAGCGAATGCGCAATCCTTTGGCCGGCCCGCAACAGCGGCAGAGATCGCGCTGTGGGACATCGACGTCCGACCCGACGGCAAAGGGCTGCCCGCGGGCTCGGGGTCGGTGGCGCGGGGCAAGGAAGTCTTTGCCGGCAACTGTGCGGCCTGTCACGGCACGCAAGGACAGGGTGGGCTGCAGGATCGGCTGGTCGGGGGCGTGGGCTCGCTTGCCACTCCCGCACCGGTCAAGACGGTGGGCAGTTTCTGGCCCTATGCAACAACGCTTTTCGACTATATCCATCGGGCGATGCCTTACTGGGCCCCGGGGTCCCTGGGCGTTGACGACACCTATGCGGTGTCGGCCTATATCCTCCACCTGAACGGCATCCTGCCTTCCGATGCGGTGCTCGACCAGCACTCCCTGCCACAGGTGAAGATGCCCAATCGCGAGGGCTTTTTTGTCGACAAGGAGTTCAGGCGTTTCGTCAATGCGGGCCGGTGATGGGGCTCCCAGAACCGGAAACTGCGACCTGCCGATCATGAGCGGGCAGGCCGCCTGAGATTCTCGACGCTCCGGCCTTCTTCCCACGCACACGGCCGCTTTGACGGGCAATCGACGTTTCGATTTTTATCCCCCGTCTGGCATATTGCCCCCGACGCCCCGACACCGGGCCAAGACCACCGCACTCAAGGAACCCTCCATGCACCGCATAATCCTCTGGGGCACCGGCTTCGTCGGCAAAGCCGTGCTCAAAAGCCTTGTCGGTCATCCCGCCTTCGAGATCGCCGGCGTGCTGGTGCACGACCCCGCAAAGGACGGGCTCGACGTGGGCGACATCGTGGACATGCCACGCACGGGCGTGATCGCCTCGTGCAACGTGGCAGAAGTGCTCTCGCGGCAGGCCGATGCCGTGGCCTATTTCGGGCCCAACATGATGCACGCCGAAGCCAACATGGCGAACATCGAGGCAGCACTGCGCGCGGGCAAGAACGTGGTGGATACCAGCATGGGCATCTTCCACTACCCGCCGCTGATCCCGGCGGAATACAAGGAGCGCATCACGGGTGCCTGCGCGGCGGGCGGCACCAGCTTTCTGAGCAATGGCATCGATCCGGGCTTTGCCAATGATCTCTTCCCCATGACGCTTCTCGGCCTCTGCGGGCAGGTAAGCAGCGTGCGCACCACCGAGTTCATCGACGGCGGCAGCTACCCGGATCAGGCAAGCCTGCGCTTCATGGGGCTCTATTCGCGCATGGACGAAACCCCGCCCCTGCAAGCCAACCCCGGCATGATGACGGGCATCTGGGGCGGGCCGCTCTACATGATTGCGCAGGCCGTGGGCGTGCGGATCGAACGCACGCAGGAGAACTACTCACGCTGGACGGGCGATCGCGCGGTGGACTTCGCGCAGGGCCGCGTGCTGCCGGGCGAGGCCGCGGCGCACCGCATCGAGCTGCAGGGCATCGTGGGCGGCGAGCCGCGCATCATCATCGACCACATCCACCGCCTCTACCCCGATGCCGCGCCCGAGTGGCCGCGCCCGCGCATCGACGACACGCACGCCAACCGCGTCGAGATCATCGGCCGCCCCAACATCCTGCAGGAAACCGTGCTCTCGGACGCCGACACCGGCGACGGCAACGGCGGCGGCTGTCTTGCCACCGGCATGCGCGTGTTGAACGCCATTCCCGCGGTGTGTGCGGCAGCGCCGGGCATTCTCTCGGCGCTCGATTTGCCGGTGATTCCGGGGCACGGGGTGATCAGGGCGGATGCGTTGGCGAGGTGAAAACCCGTCTCTCAAGGGCGTGGCTTTTGGGGGAATGACCCAGAAGCTCAGTCACGCTTCATGGCTGCAGTAATTAGTCGATCAGGCAGCATGCCGGTGAACACGTTTTTCCAATTCCGGGCCAATCAGCCGCTGCGCCAGCCGGAGGTCGTACTCCCCTTGCAGCCCCATCCAGGTTTGAGGCGACACCCCGAAGTACTTGCCGAGCCGCAGCGCGGTGTCGGCTGTGATGCCGCGCTTGCCGTTGACGATGCCGCTGATCCGGCCGGGTGGCACGGCTATATCTCGGGCGAGCCGATTGATGCTGATCTCCATCGGCTTCATGAACTCTTCGAGCAGGATTTCACCCGGGTGAATCGGTTCGAGAAGTTTTACTTTGGGGGCCATGTCACACCTCAATGGTAGTCAACGATTTCGACGTCGAATGCATCGCCGTCCACCCAGCGAAAACAGATCCGCCACTGGTCGTTGATCCGAATACTGTATTGCCCTTTGCGCTCGCCCTTGAGTGCCTCATGTCCGATCCTCCCAATCGGTCCAGTCCACCGCGTACATCTCGAGGTAACTGTTCACGGCCTCGCCGAT
>CAJADV010000188.1 GCA_903938575.1 uncultured Gammaproteobacteria bacterium | reverse complement strand
TGCAGGCAACAGGCGAGTATACCCGTCGTCGTCGCGCTGGCGCACGCCGGCGGGCATGACAAGGCGAAGCCGCCTGCCTATAGTTCCGGGCCGATTCCATGCACTACAGGGAGCGTACGATGACTGAACTCACATGTTTCAAGGCCTATGACGTACGCGGGCGTATCCCCGACGAGCTGAACGCCGATATCGCCCGCCGCATCGGGCGCGCCTACGCGCAGGTGGTGAAGCCCCGCGCGGTGGTGGTCGGTCACGATATCCGCCTGAGCAGCCGCGAGATCTGCGATGCACTCACCGAGGGGCTGCTGGAGTCCGGCGTCGATGTGCTCGATATCGGCCAGTGCGGCACCGAGGAAATCTACTTCGCTACCTTCGACATGGGCGTCGACGGCGGCATCGCCGTCACGGCCAGCCACAACCCCAAGGACTACAACGGCATGAAGTTCGTGCGCGAAGGCTCGCGCCCGATCAGCAGCGACACCGGTTTGCTGGATATCAAGCGTCTTGCCGAGGAAAACCGCTTCTCACCTGCCGCTGCGCGCGGCAGCCTGAAGAGTGCCGAATCCCGCGGCCGCTATGTGGCGCATCTGCTGGGCTACGTGGACATGGCAGCGCTGAAGCCGCTGCGCATCGTGGTGAACGCCGGCAACGGCGGCGCGGGAGCGGCGCTGGACGCGCTGGCGCCGCACCTGCCCTTCGAATTTATTCGCGTGCATCACGAGGCCGACGGCAACTTCCCGAACGGCGTTCCCAATCCGTTGCTCGAGGAGAACCGCGCTCCCACCCGCGATGCCGTACTCGCCCACGGCGCGGACCTGGGTGTCGCCTGGGATGGCGACTTCGATCGCTGTTTTCTGTTCGACGAGCACGGCGCATTCATCGAGGGCTACTACATCGTCGGGCTGCTGGCCGAGGCTTTCCTGCGCAAACACCCCGGCGAGCGCATCGTTCACGATCCGCGCCTCACCTGGAACACCATCGATATCGTGGCGTCCGGCGCCGGCATTCCCGTGCAAACCAAGACCGGGCACGCCTTCATCAAGGAGCGTATGCGTGCCGAGAACGCCATCTACGGCGGCGAGATGAGCGCGCACCATTACTTCCGCGACTTCGCCTACTGCGACAGCGGCATGATCCCCTGGCTGCTGGTGGCGGGGCTGATCAGTGCCAGCGGCAAGCCGCTGTCCAAACTTATCGAAGCCCGCGAGGCGGCGTTTCCCTGCAGTGGCGAAATCAACAGCCGCGTGGCGGATCCGCGGGCGCTGATCGCCGAGGTGGAGCGAATCTATGCGGACGGGGCCACGGACCGCACTGATGGACTCAGCGTGTCCTTCGACGAGTGGCGCTTCAACATACGCATGTCGAACACCGAGCCCGTGGTGCGGCTGAACGTCGAGTCGCGGGGCGATCGCGCGCTGATGGCAGCCAAGCGCGACGAGCTGCTGGCAATCGTGGCCCGCTTTTCCTGAGTCTTCGGAGCGCCGCCGCGCATGAGTGTGATTCAGGCTCGTGCGCGGCGTGACTTTGGATCGGGAATAGGGGCATGGCTCTGCATTCCCGCAGCCGCTAGCATGCGGCCCTCAATGTCCCGATAAGCGCAGAGCCGCCTTGAACGCTGCCGGATTCTCCTCCACCGAAACGCGCGCCGTCGCCTCGCTTGCGACCCTGTACCTGGTGCGCATGCTCGGGCTTTTCATGTTGCTGCCGGTGATGTCGGTCTATGCCCGGGATTTCCCGCAGGCATCACCCTTCCTGATCGGACTTTCGCTGGGAATCTATGGTCTGGCGCAGGCCTGCCTGCAGTTGCCCTTGGGCATGCTCTCGGACCGTGTGGGACGCAAGCCCGTGGTGATCGGCAGCCAACTGGTCTTCCTCGTGGGCAGCCTGGTGGCCGCTTTCTCGGGGACGATCTGGGGCATTATTCTTGGTCGTGCGCTGCAAGGCGCAGGCGCCGTTGCGAGCACCTTGATGGCGCTGCTGGCAGACGTCACCCGCGAGCACAACCGCAGCAAGGCCATGGCCACCGTGGGCGCCAGCATCGGTGTCTCGTTCGCGCTCTCGCTGATGCTCGGGCCCGTGGTCACTGGCTGGGCGGGCTTGAAGGGACTTTTCCTTGCGATTTCGCTGCTGGCTGCGGTGGGGCTGGTTCTCGCCATGTGGGTGGTTCCGTATCCGCTCACGCCCTCGCGACAGGCGGCGCCGCCCTCGCGTGCCGTTCTCAAGCAAGTTATCCGCGACCCGCAGTTGCTGCGCCTTGATGCGGGGGTGCTGGTGCTGCATTTCATCCTCACCGCCTCGTTCATGGCCGTTCCCCGCGTGCTTGCCGATGAGTTGGGTATTCCGCGTGAATCCCACGGGGCCATTTATGGCTGGCTGCTCGGCGGGTCTTTTGTGGCGATGATCCCGCTGCTGATCTTTGCCGAGCGACAGCGCAAGGTGCGGGGCGTGTTCCTGCTGATCGTGGCGCTGATTGCCGCTGCCATGGCACTGCTGACCGCATGGACGGCCTCAGCTGCCGGAATGGCACTGCCGGGTGGTTGGCACCCGGGTGCGGTTGCCGCCTTCGTGGCGCTGGCGATGTATTTCCTCGCGATCAATTACCTCGAGGCGGCACTGCCTTCGCTGATGAGCCGGGCCACGCGGCCCGAGAACCGCGGCACGGCCTCAGGGCTTTACTCGAGCTGCCAGTTCCTCGGCGCGTTCATGGGCGGGGCCGGTGGCGGCTTCGCGCTGCAGCATGGCGGGCTCGCGGCGGTGTTCGGGGTGTGCGCGGTGCTGGCCACGGCGTGGCTCGTGTTCGCGTTCGGCATGAAGGGGCCCCAGTACTTGCGGTCGATCACATTGAATCTGCTCGAGGAAGGGCCTTCCGCAGAGGAGTTGTCGGCGTCGCTGCGCGCGCTACGGGGCGTTCGGGACGTGGTGGTGGTGGCCGGCCAGAGCCTCGCTTACTTGCAGGTCGAGACCCATTTTGACGATACCGATCTGGCGAGCCTTCCCGTAAGACTTGTCTGATTGACAGCCCCGCCGCGCGCGTGGTCTAGTCCGGATCCCATCCCCTGCCTGAGGCGTCACGGAGGAAATCATGGCAAGAGGCGTGAACAAAGTCATTTTGATCGGCAACTGCGGTGCTGATCCGGAAACGCGTTACCTGCCCTCGGGCGGTGCGGTTACCAATGTGCGTCTTGCCACTTCCGAGACCTGGAAGGACAAGACCTCCGGCCAGCAGCAGGAGCGCACCGAGTGGCACCGTGTGGTGTTCTTCAACCGCCTTGCCGAGATCGCCGCGGAGTACCTGCGCAAGGGTTCCAAGGTCTACCTTGAAGGCTCGCTGCGCACCCGCAAGTGGCAGGACAAGGAAGGCAAGGACCAGTACACCACCGAGATCGTCGCCGCCGAGATGCAGATGCTCGATGGCCGTCCGGGTGCTGGTGGCGGTATGGGTGGTGGCAGCGATGGCGGGGAGTACGACTACCCCGAGGCGCGCCAGCAGCAACAGCCCCGTCGTGCCCCCGAGTCTGCTCCCGTGCGCGAGATGGAGCCCATGGAGGACGACATTCCGTTCTGATCCGGAACGCAATGCCCTCGGCCGCCGAGCAGCAGTCCACGTGTGAAAGCGGTTCTTATCGGTTCTGATTGCAGCCTTGGTCTCGAGCTTGCGGCGAGCATGCAGGGGCGCGACCTGCCCTTCGTGTCGATATCCAGCAAAGACCCCGTGCTCGAGAGCTCCAGGCTCCTCGAGCACTCGTTCAAGGTGCATGGCGCCACTCAGGTGGTGAACCTGCTCTCCTGCGAGTGGTTTGCCGGGGATGATCCCGCCCGAGTCAAGAAGGGCCTGCTGCTGGTCAAGAGCCTGAGCAATGCCTGCCGCGCGCGCAATGTGGCGCTCCTGCATGTGTCGGACGGCAGCATGTTTGCGGGACGACGCAGCGGCGCTTACCGCGAGAAAGACGCCCCGGACCGGAAGGACGATCACGCGCTGCATGTCCTGCATGCCGAGAGCCACGTGATCAAGCGCACCCCCGGACATATCGTGCTCCGCAGCGGCCCGCTGATTGCCTCGCAGGGCGACAATCTCTTCACCCGGGTGATGCGGCAGTTGGAGCGCGGCGAGGTTGTCGAATGCCCGGACGACAAGATCTGCCCAACGCCGGCCGTGGACTTGGCCCGCGTGATAGTGGCGATCATCCTGCAGCTTGCCTGCGGAGCGCAGCCCTGGGGCGCCTACCATTACTGCAGCTCTGACGCCACGAGCCTCTATCATTTTGCCGAGGCCGTGACTGCGCTCGCCTCGCAGTACGGTCGTATCCGCCGCGAGTCCGTCGAGCTTCGGGACGTGCCGGGGCAGGAACACAATGTGATACTCAATTGCCACCGCTTGCTGGGCGCCTTCGGCATCAAGCAGCGAGCCTGGCGCGCGGCCCTGCCCTCGGTGGTGGCCGAATACTGTCGTTGAAAGGAGCCTCCGCATGACCGCCTCTGCAGACAAGATCCCGCTCAAACTGGCCGTGCTCACGGTGTCGGACACGCGCACGCAGGAGCACGACACCTCGGGGCAGTACCTTGTAGACAACCTGCTGGCGGCGGGCCACACGCTGGCGGCGCGCGCGATCGTCAAGGACGACATCTACCAGTTGCGCGCAGTTGTTTCGCAGTGGATCGCTGACCCAGGCGTGCAGGCCGTGCTGGTCACCGGCGGCACCGGGTTCAGCGGTCGCGATTCCACACCCGAGGCGCTCACGCCGCTGTTCGACAAGCACATCGAGGGCTTCGGCGAGACCTTTCGCGCCCTGTCGTTTCAGGAAATCGGCAGCTCCACCCTGCAGTCGCGCGCCTTTGCCGGCCTTGCCAACCGCACCGTGATTTTCTGCATGCCCGGCTCCACCGGCGCCTGCCGCACCGCCTGGGAAGGCATTGTGCGGGACCAGTTGGACAGCACCTACCGCCCCTGCAACTTCGCCAGCATCGTGCTGCGCGGTGTGCAGGATCCGCGCTGAGCGCCCCCGTGCAGACCCGCTCCGCCCTCACGCCCGTAGAGGAAGCGCTCGCCCTGATTCTGGCGGATGCCCAGCCCGTGTCGGGCGCCGAGCACCTGTCGCTCGCCGAGTGCCGTCACCGCATCCTGGCCTCCGCGGTGCATTCCGAGATCGACGTGCCGCCCGCTGACAACAGCTCCATGGACGGCTACGCCTTTCGTTTTGCCGATTACGCCACCGGGCAGCGCCAGTTCCGGCTCGCGCAGCGCGTGGCGGCAGGTGCCGTGGGTGTGCCTCTGGAGCCCGGAACCGCCGCGCGCATCTTCACCGGCGCCGAACTGCCGCCCGGTGCCGACACGGTCGTGATGCAGGAAGAGGCTCAGGCCGATGGCGCGCAAGTGGCGTTTGGCGAGGGCGTGAAGCACGCGGCCAATGTGCGCCCGCGGGCCCAGGACATCGCTGCGGGCAGTCGGGTGGTGGAGGCCGGCACCTGCTTGAGCTCTCCGCATCTGGGTTTGCTGGCCTCAGTCGGTTTGTCGGGCGTGTATGTGATGCCCCGGCTGCGCGTGGCCATTCTGTCTACCGGCAACGAGCTGGTGGAGCCGGGTCTGCCGCTGGCGCCCGGCCAGATCTACAACTCCAACCGCTACATGCTGGCCGGCATGCTGGAAGACCTTGGTATCACCGTGGTCGATATGGGCATCGTGCCCGACGATCCGGCTGGCACCCGGCAGGTGCTTGCCGAAGCCGCTCGCGTGGCCGATGTGGTGCTTAGCACCGGTG
>CAJADV010000187.1 GCA_903938575.1 uncultured Gammaproteobacteria bacterium | reverse complement strand
GTGTTGCTCGCCTTCGGCACCGAGGCGCAGAAGCGTCACTACCTCCCGAAAATCCTGAGCGGTGAGCACTACTGGTGCCAGGGCTATTCCGAGCCCGGCTCCGGTTCCGACCTTGCGAGCCTGCAGCTTAAAGCGGAGCGTCGTACCGATCATTACCTGCTTAACGGCAGCAAGCTCTGGACTACCCACGCGCACTTTGCCGATCACATTTTCTGCCTCGTGCGCACCGACGCCACTGGCAAGCCGCAGCAGGGCATCAGCTTCCTGCTGGTGCCGCTCGATCTGCCGGGCATCGAGATCCGCCCGATCATCACCATGGGCATGAGCCATGAGGTGAACCAGGTTTTCTTCCAGGACGTGCAGGTGCCGCTCGCCAACCTGGTGGGCGAGGAGGGCAAGGGCTGGACCTGCGCGAAGTACCTGCTCGAGTTCGAGCGCGGCGGCGGCAGCACCGCGGCGCTGCGGCAGCACGAGTTGGATGCGGTGAAGCATCTGCTGGCCGACATGCGCGCCCTCGATTCCGAGCTCGACACCGACCGGCAACTGCGCAAGGCCGTCGCGCGCATCGAGATCGATATCAAGGCGCTCGAGATGACGGAGCTGCGCATTCTCGCCACGCTAGCGGCGGGCGGCAATCCGGGTCCGGAATCCTCCGCACTCAAGATCGCCACGGTGGATGTGGAGCAGCGCATCCATGAACTCGCCCTCGTGCTGATCGGCGCTCACGCGCTGGTGTTCACCGATGAGATCACCACCATGGCCTCGTCTTCCATGGGTGTTCCCGATCAGGCGGCGCCGTTCCTGGGGCGCTACCTGAATGGCCGTGCGGCCTCGATATTCGGCGGCTCCCACGAAGTGCAGCTCAACATCATCGCCAAGTCCGTGCTCGGGCTCTGAGACGGCGAGGGGGGTCACACATGCAGCGCGAACAATTGCTCGAGGAAGCGCGGATATTGATCGATCTGGTCGAGCGCAAGACCACCTCGCTCGCGGATTCGGTGATGACGCTGGAGGCCGCGGCCTACGCCGATCCGGGCCTGTTCCAGCGCGAGAGCAGCGAGCTGTTCCGCAACCACGCCCAGTTCGTCGGTCCCAGCTGCATGCTGCCGGAGCCCGGTGATTTCTACGCCTTCGCCGACACCGGCATCCCCGTTCTCGTGGTGCGCCGGCAGGACCGCTCGCTCGCGGCCTTCGTCAACATCTGCAGCCACCGCGGGGCGCCGCTCGGCGAGGGTTGCGGGCATGCGAAAAAGAGCCGCATGTTCTCCTGTCCCTATCACGGCTGGAGCTACGACCTCGACGGCAAGCTCATCGGCGTGCCCTTCGGCAACGAGGGCTTCGGCGAGTTGGATCGCTCCACATTGGGCCTGCGCCCGCTCGCCGTTCAGGAGCACGATGGCTTCATTTTCGTGATGCCCAACCCGGAGCTCGGCTTCGACGCCGCGCAGCTGCTGGCGGGTATCGGGCCCACCATGAGCGGCTTCGGGATGGAGCGTTACCACCTGCTTGGCATCAAGCGCGTGGAGACGGCGATCAACTGGAAGCTGAACATGGACACCTTCCACGAGTTCTACCATTTCGAGGCGCTGCATCCCGAAACCATCGCCACCATGAGTCACAACAACGTCTGTCACTACCGGCAGTACGGGCGCAACCACAGCCTGAGCTCGCCGCGCATCGGCATCGAGGCGCTGCGCGGGCAGGACGAGCAGGACTGGAACATTCGCGACAACGTCTCCTTCGTGAATTACATCTTCCCCAACACGGTCATTTTTGTAGTCGGGGATCACTTCCAGACCTGGCGCGTGTATCCGATCGACGCCCGCCGCTCGGTGGTCTACCACAGCATGTTCGTGCCCGAGTTGCCGCAGACCGAGTCCGCGCGCGCCGAGCTCGAGGCCTTCTTCCAGATGATCAACGACGTGGCCGTCCGCGAGGACTACACGCTGGTCGAGAGGATGCAGCTCGCCGTGAACTCGGGGCTCAGCCGCCGCGTGCACATCGGGCGCAACGAGCCTGGTGTGCAGAACATGCACCGCCAGATCCGTGATGTGCTGGCGCCTGCCGAGGTGCTGCGCCTGCAGCGATGAGAGAAATCACACCCCTTCACCGGCGCCGCCTGGCGAGGCGTGCCGGCCAACCGCCGACCGGGAGATAACGCGATGTCATTTAACCGAGAGCAACTGCTGCGCGCCTACCGCCAGATGTGCACGATCCGTGTCTTCGAGGACCGTGCCCATGCGGAAATCATGAACGGCCAGATTGCCGGCTTCACGCACCTGTATGCGGGGCAGGAGGCCAACGCGGTCGGGGTGTGCGAACACTTGGGTGCTGGCGACACCATCATCAGCACCCACCGTGGCCACGGTCACTGCATCGCCAAGGGCGCCGATGTGATCGGCATGATGAAGGAGCTCTGGGGCTCCTCCGAGGGGCTGTGCAAGGGCAAGGGCGGCAGCATGCATATCGCCGACATCGACCAGGGCATTCTCGGTGCCAACGGCATCGTGGCCGGCGGCCCGCCGATATCGGTGGGCGCGGCGCTGGCGGCGAAAATCCGTGGTCGCGACAGCGTCGCCATTTCCTTCAGCGGTGATGGCTCGGTGAACCAGGGCACCTGTTTCGAGGCCATGAACCTCGCGGTGGTGCTCAAGGTGCCGGCGATCTTCGTCATCGAGAACAACTACTACTCCGAACACACCAGCATCAACTACGCGGTGGGCTGCAAGGATTTGAAGGCGCGCACCGAGGCCTTCGGCTTCCCGGTGTTCGTTGCCGACGGCTCGGATTTCTTCGCCGTGTACGAGGCTGCAGGCAAGGCGATCGCCCACGCCCGCGCCGGCAACGGACCGGCCGGTGTGTTCTGCGAGATGGGCCGTTTCCACGGCCACTTCGTCGGCGACCCCGAGGGTTATCGCGGCCCCGGTGAGGTAAAGCGCCTGCGGCAGGACTTCTGCTGCCTGAAGAAATTCCGTGCCCGGATGGAGCAGACCGGCGAGCTCGCAGTCGCGGAACTCGATGACATCGATGCCGCCGTGAATGTCCTGATCGACGAGGCGGTGCTTGCCGCGCGCGCCGCCCGACGGCCCGTTGCGGCCGAGGTCGCAACCGACGTCTACGTGAACTACTAGGAGCCCGCCACCATGCCCAAGAAAACCATGCGAGACGCCATCAACGAGGCCCTGCACCAGGCCATGGCCGCCGATGAGCGGGTGTTCGTGATCGGCGAGGACGTTGCCGGCGGTAACGGCAGCAACGGCAGGATCGGCTGCGCAGGCGGCGTATTCGGCGTCACCACCGGGCTCTACGAGAAATTCGGCCCGCTGCGCTGCATCGACACCCCGATCTCGGAGTCCGCGATCGTGGGTGCTGCGGCCGGCGCGGCGCTGGTCGGCTTGCGGCCGGTGGCGGAGATCATGTTCGCCGACTTCATCGGCGTGTGCATGGACCAGATCGTCAACCAGATCGGCAAGTTCCGCTACATGTTCGGCGGCAAGAGCAAGTGTCCGCTGGTTATCCGCTTCACGACCGGCGGCGGGTTCAGCGCAGCAGCCCAGCACTCGCAGTCGATGTACCAGGTGATGACGGCATTCCCGGGCCTCAAGGTCGTGGTGCCCTCCAACGCCTACGACGCCAAGGGCCTGCTGCTGGCGGCCATCGCCGACGACGATCCGGTGCTGTTCTTCGAGCCCAAGGCGCTCTACCAGGTGGCCTGCGAGGTACCCGACGAGTACTACACCATTCCGCTCGGTCAGGCGGCGATGCCGCGCGAGGGCGATGACGTCACGGTGGTGGCCTTTGGCCAGATGGTCGGGCGTGCCGCGCAGGCCATCGACGAACTCGAGGCCGAGCTTGGCATCACCTGTGATCTGATCGACCCGCGCTCCACCTCTCCGCTCGATGAAGAAACGATTCTCGAGAGCGTGCGCGCCACCGGCCGCCTCGTGGTGGTCGACGAATCCCCGCCCCGCTGCGGCCTCACGGCGGACGTGGCGGCGATGGCCGCCGAGCGGGTGTTCCACTCGCTGAAAGCGCCCGTCAAACAGGTCTGCGCGCCGCACAGCCCGGTGCCTTTTTCGCCCGAACTGGAGGCTGCCTATCTGCCCTCGGTCGAGCGCATCAAGGCCGCCATCCGGGAGACCGCTGCATGAGCCGCATCCAGCCGGTGGCCATGCCCAAGATGGGCATCGAGATGATCGAGGGCACGATAGCGGGCTGGCGCAAACAGCCCGGGGATGTGCTCGCGCAGGGCGATGAGGTGGTCGAGATCGAATCCGACAAGATCATCAACGTCTGGGAGTCGCCGGTAGCCGGCGTGCTGCGCCGCCAGTTGGCCGCCGACGGTGATGTGCTCAAGGTGGGCGCACTGATCGGCGTGATCGCCGGTGCCGAGGTGCCCGAGGCCGATATCGACGCGTTCATCGCCGCTTTCGTGGGTCCCTCGGCAGCGCCTGCAGCTGCCGCTCCCGTGGCGGCCCCCGCGCCGGTGTTCGCGCGTGCAGCGCCGGAGAGCGGCGGTGGTGACGATGCCGGACGGCGGGTCAGTCCGGTGGTGCGTCGTCTCGCCGAGGAACTTGGCGTGGATCTCGATACCGTGCAGGGAAGCGGCCGCAACGGGCGCATCACCACCGAGGATGTCGAGCGCGCGGTGAGCGCGGGTGGTGCCGCTGCGACGTCGGCGGCCCCGGGTGCGGGCTTCCAGGTGGTCGCGCTCTCGCCCACGCGCCGCACCATCGGCAAGCGCCTCTCCGAGGCCAAGCAGCAGATTCCACATTTCTATCTCGAGACCGAGTACG
>CAJADV010000186.1 GCA_903938575.1 uncultured Gammaproteobacteria bacterium | reverse complement strand
TTGGATTCCTGCTCGCGCTCCATGCTGAACGTGGCGTTCGCGCCATGACTGGTGATACGGTCACGACGCACGCGCTCAGACGCCACGTGCGACTGATCCGCGCAGCGCCCACCCACCCACGCAAGGAGCCGCGCATGAATCCGAACAAGGCACTCTGGGAAAAAGGTGATTTCACACGCATCGCGGCCACCATGCGCGAGAGCGGCGAGGCATTCGCAAAGACCTTGGACATCACCCCGGGGATCAAGGTGCTCGATGTCGGCTGCGGGGATGGAACGACCGCCCTGCCGCAGGCACAACTCGGCGCGGATGTGCTGGGTGTCGACATCGCATCCAACCTCGTGGCGGCCGGGAACGAGCGGGCGCGGGCCGCAGGTCTCGCGAACATCCGCTTCCAGGAGGGGGATGCGTCCCAGCTGAGCGACCTGTCGGACCAGAGCTTCGACCTCGTGGTCAGCGTCTTCGGCGCCATGTTCGCGCCGCGGCCATTCGATGTCGCGAGCGAGCTCGTCCGCGTGACCCGCCCCGGTGGCCGCATCGTGATGGGCAACTGGATCCCGGGCGACCCCACGCTGGTGGCGCAGATCCTGAAGATCAGCGCCTCCTATTCTCCGCCACCGCCAGAGGGCTTCATCAGCCCCGTGACGTGGGGGGTCGAGGCCAACGTGGTCGAACGTTTCACCGCGGCGGGGGTCGCGGCGCACAACATCTCATGCACCCGCGAGACCTACACCTTCCGGTGCGCGTATCCGCCGGCGTCATTCCTGTGCGACTTCCGGGACTTCTATGGGCCGACCATGAACGCCTTCGCCGCCGCGGAGGCCAACGGCCGGGCCGCAGATCTCCACAGGGAACTGGAGGCACTGTTCGTCGCGCAAAACGCGAGCGGAGACCCCGAGACGACCTCGATCCCGGCGACGTTCCTGCGCGTGACCGTTAGCCGCTGATTGCGCTCCGCACCCGCCATGCTGAAAAAACTCCGCTCGCTCACGCGGGGAGACCGGCTGCCGCTCCTGCTCTCGGCGGGCATTCTCGCCTTGGGCATGCTGGTCATGACCGCCAGACTCCCGGTGCTCTACGACGTGCAGCAGCGGCTCGAATGGCTCGCCTACGACCTGCGGATGCGCCTCACGATCCCCGCGCAGGAGGGCTTCGACCCCCAGGTCGTGGTGGTGGATGTCGATGAGAAAAGCCTTGCCGCCGAGGGGCACTGGCCGTGGCCGAGGCGGCGTATCGCCGATCTGGTGAAAGCGCTGGGCAGCGCGGGAGCGGCGGTCATCGCCTTCGACAGCACCTACCCCGAGGCCGAGAGAAACCCCGCCGAGGAAGTTCTCATCGCGCGCGGCTCCTCGCTGGACCCGGCCCTGCGTGCCGCGCTCTCCGCGGAGACCACAGCACTGGATCCCGACCGCATTCTGGCCGCGGCGCTCGCCGCCAATCCGGTGGTCCTCGGCTTCACGTTTACCGGCGCCAATGTTCCCGGCAAGGGCAGCCTGCCCGCTTCCACCGTGCACTACGAGGGCGACATCGACCGCGTAAGCTTCCTGCGGATGCAGACGCCGGTCGGCAACCTTCAGGTGCTGCAGGAGGCGGCCACAGCCGGTGGCTTTTTCACCGTCCTGCCCGACCGGGATGGCGTGATACGGCGCATCCCCATGGTTATACGCAGCGGCGACAGGCTGTACGCATCGCTCGCGCTGGAATCCATGCGTCTCGTACTCGGTGCCGACGCCGTCACGGTGGTCACACGGCCGGTGGGCGACAGCGAGCGCATCGATCACATCTCGATCGGCGGCATGCTCGATCTGCCGACCGATGGTGAGGGGCAGGTGGTCATACCCTTCCGCGGGCCTTCACCGCAATTCCTGTACCTGAGCGCCACCGATGTCCTGCACGGCTTATTCGATCCGGGACTGCTCGAAGGCGCCGTCGTGCTGGTCGGCGCAACCGCCGAAGGCATGAAAGACCTCCGCGCCACACCGGTGCAGGCCGTCTACCCGGGCGTTGAGGTGCATGCCACGGCCATATCCTCGCTGTTCGGCGCCGGCTTCCCGGTGCGCCCCGCATGGGGTCTGGGCGCTGATGTGGCGATCCTCGCGATCAGCGGGCTGGCGGCAATGACGCTTTTCACCAGGCTGGGGCCGTTGGCCGCCATCATGGCCGCCTTGCTGCTACTCGGCGGGGTAACGGGCCTCAACGTCTGGCTATGGTCGGCGAAGCAACTGGTGCTATCGCTCGCAGCCCCGATCATCAGCCTGGTGGGGATTGCTTTCGTGCACATCAGCTTCCGGTTTCTGGCGGAGGCGCGCTCGCGTCGCGGTCTGAAGGAAGCCTTCGGGCAGTACGTGCCGGTCACGCTGGTCGAGGAGATGTACCGGGATCCCGAAAAGGATTTCGGCTTCGAGGGCGAGAGCCGTGACATGAGCGTGCTCTTCGCGGACATCCGCAGCTTCACGGCGATATCGGAGGCCCTCGAGCCCCCGGCCCTGAAGCAATTCCTGAACGCCTATTTCACCCCGATCACCGAGATCATCTTTCGCCATCAAGGCACGATCGACAAATATGTGGGCGATATGGTGATGGCGTTCTGGGGGGCTCCGGTCCGGGATCCGGAACACCAGCAACACGCCGTGGAGGCCGCACTCGACATGCTGCTCGCCCTGCCCGCACTGAGCGAACAGTTTGAGCGGCGTGGTTGGCCGGCAGTGCGGATCGGGATCGGCCTGCACTCGGGCCCGATGAACGTGGGCGACATGGGATCATCGTTCCGGCGCGCCTATACCGTCATCGGCGATGCCGTGAACGTCAGCTCCCGACTGGAGTCCCTGACCAAGTACTACGGCGTAAGCATGCTTGTCAGCAACACGACCCGCGAGGCGGTGAAGGGCATCGCGTTCCGCCGTCTGGACCGGGTGCGGGTCGTGGGCAAGATGGAGCCCACCGACATCTACGAGCCCATCTGCGCGGAAGCCGAACTGCAACCCGCACGTGCAGCGGAACTGGCCGCTCACGAAGACGCCATGCGGGCCTACTTCGAGGCCGACTGGGACACAGCCTCGACGGCTTTTGCCGCGCTGGCGGCAACCCACCCGCAAACTCCCGTGTACCGGATCTTCATCGAGCGCATCGCGGCATTACGCGATCAGCAGGGGCCGGGCTGGAGCGGGGTCTACGAGCACACCTCGAAGTGAGGAGCGGTGGAGGCGTTATTTAACCCCGTGCATGAGTCGGTTGATGAAGGGCGCCCCCAGAAAGAACACCCCGCCAATCACCAGCGCCAGCCACCAGAGCTGGATGAAGGTTCCGGCGTACTGCCCGACCGAGCTCGCCTCACCATGCGCCCCACCACCCGAGGCGACCGCCGCGATCAAGCCGGCCAGATAATTGGCCATGGCGGTGGAAAGGAACCAGCCGCCCATCGCCAGACCAACCTCTTTCTTTGCCGCGAGCTTGGTCACCATCGAGAGCCCGATAGGCGACAGGCAGAGCTCGGACATGGTGTGCAGCATGTAAGTGAGCCCAAGGAACAGCCAGAACACTTTGACGCCCTCAGGCGTGTTGTTGATAGCGGTTGCCAGCACCAGGAACCCGAGTCCCGCGCCAATCAGGGCGATGGCGAATTTTCGGGGAATGGAAGGGTTCATACCCCGCGCCTCCAGGGCGGGCCACAGCAGGGCAAACAGCGGCGCATAAATCAGGATGAACATCGGGTTGGCCGACTGGAACAGCGTGAAGTGGAACGGGGCATCCACAAAGTCGCGCGCGAAGAAATTGAGCGAGGAACCCGCCTGCTCGAACAACGCCCAGAAAAGGCAGTTGGCCATGAATAGCGTCAGCATGGCGATATAGCGCTGCAGCTGGATACGATCCCCGGAACGCAGGCCACTCACCACGAAATAAGCCACCAGCAAGAGCATCAGCCCCACCATCACGTAGCCAAGCACCGCGCTCTTGCTCAGCAGGAAGTAGATGAAGGGCACCATCAGCACCGCCCCGGCCAGCACAATCAGCACGGGCTTCAAGCTCTGGCGGTCTGCGGGGGGCCTGCCAATATGGCCCAGCATGCCAGCGCGAATCTGGAACACCAGAATCCCGAGGATCATGCCAATGCCAGCCGTCAGGAATCCGTACTGATTGCCGAATCGCGCCCCGATGATCGAGGCGCAGAGAATGGGCGCAAAAAAGGCACCGGCATTGATGCCCATGTAGAAAATGGTGAATCCGGAATCGCGACGCGCATCGCCCGGCCGGTAAAGAGCGCCCACCATGGTCGAGATGTTGGGCTTGAAGAGACCGTTGCCCGCCACGATCACCGCGAGACCCACCAGGAACCACTGCAGGTCCGGGATCAGCAGCATGAACATGCCCACCGCCATCAAGGCGCCGCCCAGCAGGATGGAGCGCTGGTACCCGAGATAACGATCGGCAATGAAGCCGCCCAGAATGCCGGTGGCATAGACCATGGCGGTATAACCGCCGTAGGTGAGACTCGCCTGCTCGTTGGCCTCGCCCTCCGGCAGATGGCTGAAGAAGGTGTCGGCCACATAAACCGCCAGCAGGGCGCGCATGCCGTAGAAGCAGAAGCGCTCCCAGAACTCGGCGCTGAAGAGCATCCAGAGCGAGCGGGGATGACCGAGAATCTCCCCGGGGGGAGGCGCCAGCCACTCAGAGGAATCGTCACGCTCGAGCGCAGCAGACATGGGCATTCCTCGATTGATCCGGGATCAGAACATCCTGTGGGGTTCTACCGTGCCGGCGAGGCGGCGTCAAATCAGAAAGGGGCTGCCCTCGGGCAATACCAGAGAGTCCGGATACAGATGCTGCACCCGGGTGAGCGCAAGCGGGCTTCAGACCACCCGCAAAAAGGGCATCAAGCGCGCCGCAACGGGCGCGGCACTACCAGCGACGCGGACGACGTTCGTCGCTGTTGCCGCCGCCGCCAGCACCGCCGCCGCCATAGCCACCGCCACCGCCGCTACGCGGGCGCTCTTCACGCGGGCGCGCCTCGTTCACACGGAGCGCACGGCCGGCAAACTCGGATCCGTTCAGCTTGTTGACCGCGTCGCTGCCTTCGTCATTGGAGGGCATCTCCACGAAACCAAAGCCCTTGGAGCGGTCCGTCTCACGGTCGATGACCACTTTGGCCGAGGAGACGCTGCCGTACTGCGAGAACAGCGTCATCAGGTCCTGGTCACGAACCGAGTAAGGGAGGTTTCCGACATAGATATTCATTGAACATGCTCGCAAGGTATCGGGCTTAATCAGCGGCACCACGACCCCGATACCAGTATCGCCGTTGCACCAGCCAACACGCTTCGCGATGCAGGGCACGTACGAAGCTGAATAATCATAGCCCCAAATTCGCGCAATGGAACCGGGTCCGACACCGCTGTGCAGGCCCTTGTCCACGCTCAGGTCGTGAACGGATCCCGCAGGATGATGGTCTCGTTGCGGTCTGGACCGGTAGAGATGATGTCGATGCCCACATCAACTATCTCGGCGATGCGCTCGATATAGCGCCGGGCATTCAGCGGCAGTTGATCCCAGTGCTGCACGCCGAGGGTGGATTCCTCCCAGCCATCGACGGTCTCGTAGATGGGGATCAGGCTCTCGAAGTCGGCGGCATCGCGGGGGGTGCCCACGAGCTGCCCGGAACTGTCCTCATAGCCCACGCACATATTGATGGTCTCGAGGCCATCGAGTACGTCCAACTTGGTGAGGCACAGACCGCTCACGCTGTTGATGCGCACCACTTCGCGCAGCGACACCGCATCGAACCAACCACAGCGCCGGGCTCGCCCGGTCGTGGAACCGAATTCGTGCCCACGCCGGGCGATGCGTGCGCCCACCTCGTCGAAAAGCTCGGTCGGGAACGGACCCGAGCCCACACGGGTGGTGTAGGCCTTGGTGATGCCGAGCACGTAGTCGAGGTACAAGGGGCCGAAACCACTGCCCGTGGCGGTGCCGCCCGCGGTGGTGTTCGACGAGGTGACGTAGGGATAGGTGCCGTGGTCGATGTCGAGCAGCGCGCCCTGCGCACCCTCGAACAGGATGCGCTTACCCTCGATGCGGTACTGGTGCAGCATGGCAGGCACGTCGGCCATCATCGGCTTCAGCGTCTCGCCCATGCGCAGGCTGTCCTCAAGCGTCTGCGCCACATCGATGGCGCTCTGGTGGTAGTACTGGGTGAGCACGAAGTTGTGGTACTCCATTACTTCGCGCAGGCGTGCCTCGAAACGGGCCGGGTCACGCAGGTCGCCGAGCCGCAGGCCGCGTCTCGCTACCTTGTCTTCGTAGGCTGGCCCGATACCGCGTCCGGTGGTGCCGATCTTGCGGTCGCCCCGGGCATTCTCGCGGGCGATATCGAGCGCCGCGTGATAGGGCAGGATCAGCGCGCAGGCCGGACTGATGCGCAGCCGCTCACGGACCGGAACACCGCGCGACTCGAGTGCGCCCATTTCCTTCAGAAGAGCCTCGGGTGACAGCACCACACCGTTGCCGATAAGGCACAGCACGCCCTCGCGTAGCACGCCCGAGGGAATGAGGTGCAGCACCGTTTTCTCGCCACCGATCACCAGGGTGTGGCCCGCATTGTGGCCGCCCTGGAAACGGACCACGGCGGCCACGTTCTCGGTGAGCAGGTCGACGATCTTGCCCTTGCCCTCGTCGCCCCACTGGGTGCCCAGCACCACTACGTTCTTCGCCATGAAAATCGCCTATTCCAGAATCCCGAGTTGCCATTCACCGCCGGCCGAAGCGCGCAATTCCCGGTCGCAAGCCGCGGACGGCTGCTCGCTCGGGAGGCCCAGCACCACGCGCTCACCGTTGCTGCGCAGGCGCTGGATTTCGCTCCAGGCGGAGAGCCCGAGCGCATGCGGCACGAACACACCGCCCCTTGCTGCCGGCTCAGACCCACGCGTGAGTCGAAGCAGCGACTTCAGGTCGGTATTGAATCCCGTGGCCGGGCGCGCGCGGCCGAACACCTGGCCAATGTCATCGTAACGCCCGCCGTTGGCGAGCGCCTCCCCCTGACCAGGGGCATAAGCCGCAAACACCAGTCCGGTGTGGTAGTGGTAACCCTGCAGTTCGCACAGATCGAAGTGCAGGGCCACCCCGGGCGCCCGCGCCGTGACCGCATCTGCGACCTCGGCGAGCGCGCGCAGCGCTGCCCCGACTCCGGCAGGGGCATCGGCAAAGAGAACCGCGGCCTCGGCAAGCACTTCAGGGCCACCGTTAAGCCCGGCGAGCCGACTCAACAGTGCCATTTGATTGTCCGGCAATCCGGCCTCGGCGAGCAGTTCATGGATCGCGGGCTCAGACTTGTGCTGCAAGGCCTCGAACAGGGCCTGCGCCAGCCGGTCGGGCAATGCGAGGTGCTCCATCAACGACCGAAAGATACCCACGTGCCCCAGATCCAGCGTCACGCGCTCGACCCCGGCAACGTGAAGCATCTCGAGCATGAGGCTCACGACCTCTATATCCGCAGCGAGGCTTGCATCCCCATACAGCTCGGCGCCCAGCTGGATCGGCGAGCGGGAGGCCAGCGGGGAGCGGGCGCGCGTATGAAGCACACTGCCGGCATAGCACAGCCGCGACGGGCCCTCGCAACGCAGGCTGTGGGCGTCGATGCGCGCCACTTGGGGCGTGATATCGGGTCGCACACCGAGCGTGCGGCCCGAGAGCTGATCGGTGAGTTTGAAGGTCTGGAGATCGAGATCGGGGCCAAGACCGATCAGCAGTGACTCGGTGTACTCGACCAATGGCGGCACGACGAGTTCATAACCCCAGCTATCGCAGAGATCGAGCAGTTGCCGGCGCATACGCTCGACCACGCGCGCCTCGGCGGGAAGCAGCTCTTCGATTCCCTCGGGAAGCAGCCAGCGGCCATCGCCGGGCATCGAGGCGCCATTGCCGCCCATCGCCATCACCTCGCTCGCGCCCGCAGGTTCCCGGGCAGGGGATTCAGTTCACCAGGTAGAGAAGTGCCGTACCCGCCAGCATGGAGCAGAGCCCCGCCATGCGCAGGTTACGGTCATCCATGCGGGCTGCCGTTGCAATCATGCCTCGCCAGGCACTGGGTGCCACGAACGGAAGCACCCCTTCGATCACCAGCACGAGGCACATCGCGATCGCGAACTCGTGCCACACAGAGCCGATCTACCGGGTGCCGTTGCTGCGGTCGAGGTAACGGAAGAAATCGCTCTTCGGATCGATGACCAGCACGTTGCCGGTACCGGAGAAGGCCTGCTCGTAGCCGCGCAGGCTGCGGGTGAAGGCGTAGAACTCCGGGTCCTTGCTGAAGGCATCGGCGTAGATCGCCGAGGCGCTGGCATCGCCATCGCCGCGCATCAGCTCGGCGTCGCGGTAGGCTTCGGCCTCGATGATCGTCACCTGCCGATCGGCGTCGGCGCGGATCTTCTCGCCCTCTTCCTTGCCGCGCGAGCGGTATTCGCGGGCGAGCTTCCCGCGTTCGGCTGACATGCGGTCGAAGACCGACTGGCTGACTTCCTCGGGAAGGTCGATCTTCTTCACGCGCACATCGATCACGCGGATGCCAAGCGGAACCTGCACGGCATCGTTCAGCTCCCGCGTGAGCTCCTCCATCAGCTGCTCGCGCTGGCCGGAGACCACCTCATTCAGGCGCCGCTTGCCGAACTGGTTGCGCAGTCCGTCGTTGGTGCGCGCCGCGAGCCGGTTGCGGGCGATGGTTTCGTCACCGCCGGTGGCACGGTAGTAGGTCTCCACATCCTCGATACGCCACTTGGCGTAGGAATCGACGATCAGGCGCTTCTTTTCGAGCGTGTAGAAGTTTTCCGGTTGCGCCTCCAGTGTGAGCACACGGGCATCGAAAATGCGGACCTCGTCGATACCAGGCACCTTCACATGCAGCCCGGGCACAGTGCTGGCTTCGAGAAGCCGGCCGAAGCGCAGCACCACGGCACGCTCGGTCTCGCGGATCACGAACAGGCTGTTGTATGCGACCAGCAGCAAGGCCAGCGTGAGAAACAGGTAACGGGACAGGCGGGCGTCCATCAGCGACTCTCCCTGGAGCGGGCCGCGGCTGCCTCGCGGCGTAAGCGATCCACGACTTCATCGGCCACCTGCTGGGCGGTCGAGGCTGGCGTGGGTGTCCGGGTGGACGAGGCCTCGGCTGGCCCGGTGGCGGCCCCTTCAGCACGGTTGCCGAGCCGGTCGATAGGCAGGTACAGCACGTTGTTGCCACCCTCGACGCTGACCATCACTTTCTGGCTGCCGGAGAGCCAGCGCTGCATCGAATCGATGTACAGGCGCTCACGCATGACGGCAGGGGCTTTCTTGTACTCGGCAAGCAATTTCTGGAATCGCTGCGCCTCACCCTCGGCATCGGCTACGACCTTGGCCCGGTAACCAGCGGCTTCCTCCAGAGCGCGTTGCCCGCGACCCCGCGCCTCGGGCACCATGCCGTTGGCGTAGGCGCTCGCCTCGTTCTTGGTGCGCTCCTCGTCTTCCTTGGCCTTGATGACGTCATCGAAGGCTGCCTTCACCTCACGCGGCGGCTTGGCTTCCTGAATAGTCACACCCACTATCTGGATGCCAGCGCCATAGAGGTCGAGGTAGCTCTGCAGCTTGACGCGCGTCTCTTCAGCGATCTCCGCACGCCCCTCGGAGAGCACTTGCTCGAGTTTGCTGGAACCCACCACGTGCCGCAGCGCGCTGTCGGCAGCGTGACCGAGGCTGATCTCGGGGTTCTGCACGTTGAGGACGAAGGCTTTCACGTCGGCAATGTTGTACTGCACCTTGACCGGCAGTTCGACGATGTTTTCGTCCTGAGTGAGCATCATGCCGCTCGACTCGTACTGGCGTTCGCGGGTCACATTGACCGGAATGACGGTATCGATGAGCGAGGGATTCCAGTTCAAACCCGGGTCGAGAATTTCGCTGAAGCGGCCGAATCGCAGCACCACCGCGCGTTCCTGCTCGTCGATGACGTGCACGCCCAGATAGAGCCAGATGGCTCCGACCAGGGCGAGTATGACTGCCAACACGGCACCGGCCTGCGCAGCTTCGTTACCACCGCCGGACGACGACCCACCGCGGCCACCGCCAAAGGCGGCCCCCAGTTTTTCGCGGAACTTGCGGAAGGCCTCGTCGAGATCCGGGGGGCCCTGATCGCCACCCCAAGGGTCTCGCTGCTTGCCGTTACCTGGTTCGTTCCAGGCCATAGACGCTGCTCCGGGAAGTTGCTGACGTTGAAAGGCTGATGATTCTAGCAGCAGAGTTGCGCGAACTGCGACCGCTTACTGCGATCAGCATGCAGTTTGGCGGGCGCCGAGGAGCTGCTCCAGGTCGCGACGCGGGAGTCGCACCTCGAGGCTGATGCCGCCGTCATCCTCCACGCGCTCGCCTACGACCGCGCCTTTTTCGTACAGCCGGGCACGCAGACGTCCTTCGGCGGGGGCAAGACTCAGCCACTCGTGCGCCATCTCGCCGCCCACCAGCTCGGCTATGGCCTCACGCAGCAGCTCCATGCCGGCGCCGCTTTTGGCCGACACCCACACGCGGTTCGGTCGGCCCGCTGCATCGCGTTCGATACGGGGCGCCGATTCGAGCAGATCAATCTTGTTGAAAACGTCGAGCCTTGGCACCTCGGCGGCGCCAATCTCGGCCAACACATGCTCGACTTCGAGGGTGGTCTGGTCGCGGTCCTCGGCGCTGGCATCGATCACATGCAACAGCAGGTCCGCGAGCTGGGCTTCTTCCAGCGTGGCGCGGAAAGCCTCGACCAATTGGTGCGGCAGATGACGGACGAACCCCACGGTATCGGCAAGCACCATGGCGAGCGAGTCGGGAAGCGGAACGCGGCGCATGGTCGGATCCAGCGTCGCGAATAGCTGGTCAGCCGCATAGACCCCGGCTCCGGTCAGGGCATTGAAGAGCGTGGACTTGCCGGCGTTGGTGTAGCCGACCAGGGATACCGCCGGCACCTCGGCACGACGACGAGCGCGGCGGCCCTGCTCGCGCTGCAGATGCACTTTCTCAAGGCGCCGGCCGAGCAGGCGGATCCGGTCACGGATCAGGCGGCGGTCGGTCTCGAGCTGGGTTTCGCCCGGTCCGCGCAAACCGATACCACCCTTCTGCCGCTCGAGGTGCGTCCAGCCCCGCACCAGGCGGGTCGACATGTGGCGCAACTGCGCCAGTTCTACCTGGAGCTTGCCCACGTGGGAGCGCGCACGCTGGGCGAAGATATCGAGAATGAGACCGGTGCGATCGATGACGCGGCACTCGAGGCTGCGCTCGAGGTTGCGCTCCTGCGAAGGGCTCAAGGCATGGTTGAAGATGACGATAGCGGCCTCGTGCTCGCGCACGACCTGACCGATTTCCTCGAGCTTACCGCTGCCCGCAAAGCTGCGCGGATCAGGGCGGCGACGGTGGCCAAACACAAAAGCCACGGGGTCACCACCTGCCGAAAGCACCAGCTCCTCCAGCTCGCGGGGATCTTCGCGGTCTTCGACCTCATCGAGCTCGAGGTGGACGAGTACCGCGCGCTCCCCGGTGCCAGGGCGCTCGAAAAACACGATTACTCGATGACCTCGTCGTCCTCATCGCCCTCGACACCATCGGGCGGTCCGAGGCGAACCGGTCGCGAGGGCACGACCGTGGACACGGCATGCTTGTAGACCATCTGGCTTACGGTGTTCTTGAGAAGGATGACGAACTGGTCGAAGGACTCGATCTGGCCCTGCAGCTTGATGCCGTTCACCAGATAGATCGAGACGGGAATCCGCTCCTTGCGCAGTACGTTCAGGAAAGGGTCTTGTAGGCTCTGCCCCTTTGACATGCTGGAAACTCCTTTGCCCAAATCGGGCCAATGGCAACTGTTTGTGCCTGCCGTCACACATGCGGCAGGCGCCTTCTTCGGCCGTGGCACCCGAGTGGCGCCGGCGGCTTGCGGTGACGGTCTACACCCACAGCCTTAGATGCGGGCTGAGGCGAGCCGTTTCAAGGCCTCCTGCAGGATATCGGTTCCGGAGGGGGGACCCATGCGCCCGTCTTGGTCAACGCCAACCCACTGGAGTTCCTTCCAGGAGCGCAACCAGGTGATTTGACGCTTGGCGAGCTGACGCGTGGCCATGATAGCCCGTTCAACCATGTCGGCGTAGCCCATCCGGCCCTCCAGATGCTCCCACGCTTGCCGGTAACCGGCAGACCGGATCGAGGGCAGCGCCGGATGCAGATCACCGCGCCGGTGCAGGGCGCGCACTTCCTCCAGAAAACCTTCTTGCAGCATGGTGTGGAAGCGCAACGCAATGCGTCGGTGAAGCTCGGCGCGATCGGTGGGCGCGATGGCGAGCCAGCGCAGCCGGCAGGGCAGCGGCGCAGGCGCCTGCTGTTCTTGATAAAAACTGCTGAGCGTTCGCCCGGTGAGGATGTGCACCTCGAGCGCCCGCTGCAGGCGCTGCGGATCAGTGGGGTGAATGCGGGCAGCCGCCTCCGGATCGACCTCGGCGAGGCGTCGATGGACGCTTGCCCAGCCATCCAGGCTCGCCTGGGCTTCGATCGCGGCACGAACGGTCGGATCGGCGGGCGGCAGATCGGCCATGCCGTTCAGCAGCACGCGGAAGTAGAGCATCGAGCCCCCGACGAGGAGCGGCGTGCGCCCGGCTGCCACCGATTCGCGCATCGCCTCGATGGCATCGTCGCGGAATTCGGCGGCGGAATAGGGTTGGGCCGGATCGCGGATGTCGATCAGGCGATGCGGATGGAGCGCCAGCACTTCGGCCGTGGGTTTGGCGGTGCCGATGTCCATGCCGCGGTACACCTGAGCGGAATCCACGCTGATGATGTCCGCGCCAAGGGCGTCGGCGAGATCAAGGGCAAGCGCGGTCTTGCCGGCCGCCGTAGGGCCCATCAGGCAGATCGCCTCCGGCCGATCGTCGCGAAGAGCCACGGACTCAGCGCCCGCGCAGGAACAGGCGATCGAGCTCGGCGAAGCTCTGCAACGCCCACGTCGGCCGGCCGTGATTGCACTGGCCGCTGCGCTCGGTGCGCTCCATGTCCCGGAGCAGAGCGTTCATCTCGGCGATGCTGAGCTGGCGGTTGGCACGCACGGCGGCGTGGCAGGCCATGCCGGCCAGGATCTCGTCGGAGCGCGCCTCGATGCGCGCGCTGCGGCCGAATTCGAGCAGATCGGCCACCACGTCGCGCACCAGCGCCGTGAGGTCCGCGTTCGCCAGCACCACGGGCACGGCGCGCACCAGCACCGACTCCTCGCCGCTGCGCTCCAGCACCAGACCGAGCGGCTCGAGCGCGGCAGCGTGCTCCTCGACGCAGTCTGCCTCGCGCTGACTCAAGGCCACCCGCGCGGGCACCAGCAATGGCTGCGATAGCACCTCGCCCGCATCACGCGCGGTCTTCATACGCTCGTAGGTGATGCGCTCGTGGGCGGCGTGCATGTCGATCAGCACCAGGCCCTCGCGGTTCTCGGCAAGGATGTAGGTGCCCTTCAACTGTGCGATGGCAAAGCCGAGCGGCGGCACGTCATCCCCGGCGCTGAAGTCGATCGCCACGGCTGGCCGGGCCAGTTCACGATAGGCAGCGAGCGTTTCTGCGACCGCACGCGGATCACTGCCCCAGCCAAATGGCTGCTGCGCAAAACCTCCGCCGGCAGACGCCGCGCCAGCCGAAGGCCACGCGAGCGCCTGCTCAAGCGGTGGGGGTGGCACACCGGGCTGGGGTGGCGCGACGGCGCCGGCGCGCGTTTCGGCCAGCACCCGGTGCAGGGCCTGAAAAAGAAAGTCGTGGACCAGGCGCGAATCACGGAACCGCACCTCGTGCTTGGTCGGGTGCACATTGACGTCGACCAGCGCGGGGTCGATCTCGAGGTAGAGCACGTAGGCCGGGTGACGGTCGTGGTACATCACGTCGCGGTAGGCCTGCCGCACCGCGTGCGTCACCAGGCGATCGCGCACCACGCGGCCGTTCACGAAAAAATACTGCAGGTCGGCCTGGCTGCGCGAGAACGCGGGCTGCGCCACCCAGCCGCGCAGCAGGAGCGCAGCGGCCTCGAACTCGATGGCCAGCGACTGCTCGAGAAACGGCGCACCACAGAGCGTGACGACCCGCTGCTCACGCTCGCCGATGCTGGTGCAGGGGCGCAGCGCGAACACCCCTTTGCCGTTGTGCCGAAGCTGGAATCCGGCCTCGAAGCGCGCCAGCGCAAGGCGCCTGACAACCTCTTCGCAATGGCTGTACTCGGTGCGTTCGGCGCGCAGGAACTTACGCCGCGCAGGCGTGTTGAAGAAGAGCTCCCGGACCTCGATGGTCGTGCCCCGCGGGTGCGCGGCAGGCGCGATCACAGGGCTGCCCGTGGCGTCGAACTCGAGCCGGCTACCGTGCGCGGAAACCGCCGTGCTGCTGCTGAGAGACAGGCGCGAGACCGAGCCGATGCTTGCCAGCGCCTCGCCGCGGAAACCGAGGCTCCGCACGTGCTCGAGATCCTCGAGGGAGCCGATCTTGCTGGTCGCGTGGCGCGCCACGGCAAGCGGCAGATCCGCGGCCTCGATGCCGTCGCCGTCATCCCGCACGCGAATGAGGCGGGTGCCGCCCGCCTCGAGGTCGATGTCCAGACGCGTGGCGCCGGCATCGAGGCTGTTCTCGAGGAGCTCCTTGACGACAGACGCGGGGCGCTCGACCACTTCGCCGGCGGCGATCTGGTTGGCGAGGCTGCTGCTCAGATGATGGATGCGGCCCATGGCTGCCCTGCGGATAGGCCGGGCTGGAGCGCGGACTCAGCTCTCGGGAATCAGGATTCGCTGACCTGCCTGGATGCCGCCCGCGCCGCCCAGTCGGTTGGTCCTGACGATCTCGGAGACACTAACACGGTAGCGCTCGGCGATTCCAGAGAGCGTATCGCCGCGGGCGATCACATACTCCGAGGGTCGCGCACCCGAGCGCACCAGCGCCGCCACCCGGGTATCGGGCGGCGGTGTGTTCAGGAAGTAATTGCCGAGGCCCTCGAAGATCGCCTTCGCCATTCTCTGCTGGTAGGCGCGCGTGTTGAGGCGCTCGGCCTCGGTGGGATTGGAGATAAACCCCGTCTCGACCAGGATCGAGGGCATGTCGGGGGATTTCAGCACGGCAAACCCGGCCTGCTCGACGCGGTTCTTGTGCAGGATCGACACACGCCCCACCGCACCGAGCACCCGCGCGCCCACGCCAAGACTCGCGTCCATGGTGGCGGTCATGGACAGGTCAGTGAGTACGCCGGCCAGCATGTCGTCCTTCTCGCCGAGGTTCACGTTTCCTATGAGGTCAGCGCCATTCTCGCGCTCGGCAAGGAAGGCCGCGGAGACGCTGGTCGCGCCGCGCGGCGACAGCGCATACACACTGGAGCCACGCGCCCGGGAATGGGTGAACGCGTCTGCATGTATCGACACGAAGAGATCAGCGCCGGCGGCACGCGCGATGTCGCGGCGATTCCTCAGCGGAATGAAGTAATCGCCCTTGCGCACCAGCATCGCCCGGTAGCCCGGCTGCTGGTTCACGCGTCCCGCGAGTTCGCGGGCGATGGCCAACACCACGTCCTTCTCGCGGACGCGACGGGGTCCGAGCGCCCCGGGATCGTCGCCGCCATGACCGGCGTCGATGGCAATCAGGATGTCACGTCCGGAAGCCATCCGCGGGGGCAGCGGCGCCAGGAGGGGCGCCGTCTCGACCGGCCGTGGCGCGATTGCCTTTTTTTCCTTCGCGACGGCCGCAACCGGTGCGGCGGTGGATGCACTGGCGGCGACAGGCGTGGGCGGAACGGCAGCGGCCGGCAGCTTCGTCGAGGCGACGACGACCGGCTTGGTCGCATCGGCAGGCTTGGTCGCATCGGCAGGCTTGACGACGTCGACAGGCTTGGTCGCATCGGCAGACGCCGGGGGCGTTGCAGAGGGCTGTACAGCGGTGACCCCGGCGGGGGGCTCGGGCTGCGCCCGGGGATACACATCAAGCACCAACCGGTGACCGAAACCGTCGCCCGGTGGTAACAGAAAGCTCTTGGCCTCGGCAGCCACAGCGAGATCGAAGACCACCCGGAGATCGGTCGCGTTGAACATGCCGCTGCGGATGCGCTGCACGGGCGAGCCGGCAAGATCGAGCAATTGCAGCGAACCAGCGAGGCGGCTGTCGCCCAAGTCGAGGATCAGGCGGTCGGGAGACGCCGCGTGACTCAGCGTCTGGGGGGACGGGCCGCTGAGATCAAACACGAAACGCGTGTGATCGCTCGCCTGAGACATCCGCAGCCCCCGGACACTGCTTGCCGCGAATGCCGTTTCGCAGACGAGCGTGAGCAGTGCGCCGAGCAGCGCACCGCCGATCCCAATGAATGATCGCGCAGCAACCACGCCCTACGTCCGCCAGGGTGTTACGCCTCAACTATAGACAAGGGCCGTGATTACGCACGCCCGGCCTGACGGGCGAGCCGGGCAACTATTACCTCGCCGCGACTGCTTGACGCCGAGCAGCGAGCCACACGGCCTGCGGGAGCATCGTCCAGTTCCACCAGCAGGTCGGCCGGCGGCGTGTACATCGCGCCTTGTTCGGGCCACTCGATCAGCAGCACTGCGTCGGGTTGGAGGTAATCGCGGATACCGATGTCCTCGAGCTCCCGGGGGTCGGCGAGTCGGTACAGATCGAAATGAAACACCTGCTGCCCGTCCGGCGCGTAGGGTTCAACCAGCGTGTAGGTGGGGCTCTTCACCGCGCCCGAGTGGCCACGCGCCCGCAGGAACCCTCGGCAAAGCGTGGTCTTGCCCGCCCCCAGCGCGCCGCGCAGATGCAGCACTGCGTGCCCGTCGATCGCCCGGGCCAGCGCAGCACCCAAGGCCTCGGTCGCGGATTCATCAGGAAGATCGATGCGGATATCGCTCACGACGACGCCCTGCCATTCAGCAGACGTCGCAGGTCGGGCAGCAGATCCGAGGCAAGCATGCCGCGCTCGCCATCGCGCGCGGCTGCAAGGTCTGCGGCGCACGCATGGGCGCAAACCGCCAGCCGAGCCGCGATTCCCGGAGCCAGTCCTTGCGCAAGCAGCGCGCCCAGCACGCCGCTCAGGATATCGCCCATGCCGCCACTGGCCATGCCGGGGTTGCCTTCGGCGCAGACCCCGGTCGGGAGGCCGGACGCAACATCGCCCACCAGCGAGCCGGCACCCTTCAGGACCACCGTGCCCGGGTATAGCGCGAGCAAGCGCTCGAGGGCGCCGAAACGGTCAGCGCCGATGCCGGCGACGTCGGTGCCCAACAGCCGGGCGGCCTCGCCCGGGTGGGGCGTGAGCACCCATTGCGCGGGGTTAGCGCCACGCAGGTCGATGCTGCCATCAGCCAGGGCGTTCAGGGCGTCAGCATCGATGACCACCGGTTTGCCTGCGTTCAGCGCCGCCGTGAGCATCTGCCCGGACCACGCGTCACGGCCCAGACCAGGACCGATCACCAGCACGCTCGCGCGGGCCAGCAGGGCTTCGAGTTCGGCCACGAAAGCCACACCCCGGACCATGATCTCGGGACACCGGGAAAGCACGGCGGCTTCGTTGCCCGGTCGCACCGCCGCAGAAACCAGACCCGCTCCGCTACGCGCCGCTGCCATGGCCGCCAACGCGGCAGCACCGGCCATGCCACGGTTGCCGCCGATCACCAGTACATGCCCGAAGCGACCCTTGTGTGCCGCGCGCCCGCGCGCCGGCAACACCGCAACAAGATCTGCAAAACGCAGCAGCCGGGCGGCAGGCGGCACAGCGGCGAGTATCGCGGGCGGCACGCCGAGCGCGTGAAAGTGCCGTCGCCCGGTGTACTCGGGCGCCACTGCAGTAAAGAGCCCACGCTTGCGTGCGATGAAAGAGATCGTGTGGTCAGCGCAGACCGCAGCGCCCAGCACGGAGCCCGTATCGCTGCAAAGCCCCGAGGGGACGTCCACCGCCAACACTGGCAGGCCACTCGCGTTGATCCAGCGGATTGCCCGCGCCTGCTCTGGACGCACCTCAGCGGCGAGACCAGTGCCGAGCAACGCGTCGATGAGTACATCGCCCGCCGCGGCGTGGCCTTCATCGAAAGCCTCGACCGCCAAGCCCGCCGCAAGCGCCTCATCGAGCATTACGCGGGCATCACCACCGATGCGCGCAAGCTCACCCACCACGCGCAACCGGACCTCCCAGCCGCGCTCGCGCGCCAGGCGTGCGACGACAAAACCGTCGCCGCCGTTGTTGCCGGTGCCGCAGACCACCTCGATGGTGCGGGCAGCAGGCCATTCCTGTTGCAGCAACTCGAAGCAGGCACGCCCCGCGCGCGCCATCAGCACGCCACCTGGAATGCCGCCGGTCTCGATAGCCGCGCGATCAAGCGAGCGCACCTGCGCTGCCGTGCAGAGAGGCTCTCCGAGGTCACTGAACGCGCTCATCCGTTGCCTCACTTCCGCATCCGTCCGGCGATTTTCATTGTATCCGAAGGCTTCCGCTATGCTGCGTCCCGGTAAAGCGCGGCCTTCGCCGTGCGGGGGCGGACTCCTGATGGACCCGGGCACAACTGCGGCAGAGACGGAGTCAAACGCGCTGGCGGCGCTCGCCGTGGACATACGCCGTTGGTCGGGTGAGCTGCATCTGCAGGCGACGGGAATCGCCTCCATCGACCTCGCTCCCCACGACACGCACTTCCGGGACTGGCTGGCTGCCGGGCGTCATGGCGAGATGGACTACATGGAGCGACACGGCTCCGCACGCTGGCGACCCGAGGCATTGATCCCCGGCACCATACGTGTGATCGCCGCGCGCATGGACTACTGGCCCGAATCAGCCGCCGACGCGCACAGCGTGCTTGAGGATGACACGCGCGGGTACATCGCGCGCTACGCGCTCGGTCGCGACTATCACCGGGTATTCCGCAACCGCCTGGCCGAACTGGCAGGTCGCATCCGCGCCGCGCGCCCGGACGCGGCGACGCGCCCCTTCGT
>CAJADV010000185.1 GCA_903938575.1 uncultured Gammaproteobacteria bacterium | reverse complement strand
CGTGGTATCACGGGCAACACTTCGCTGAGGGCACCACGCTCGGGCCGCTCGACTTCGACGAGGACACCGCCAAGCGCTTTCGCGAAGATGTGATGATCCCGTTCCTGAAGCACGCGCTGGCCGGCGGCCCTGATCCACACCTTGCCCCGGTGACGGCCTTCGAGACCGGGCGTAACCGCTGGCGGCACTTCGATGCGTGGCCTGCGGGCAAATCGCCAGTGCCGCTGTATCTGCAGCCGGCGGGCGGGCTTGGTTTCACGGCGCCGCCGCGCGATGGCGGCTTTGCGGAGTACGTCTCCGACCCCGCCAAACCCGTGCCGCATGTGCAGCGCCCCGTGCTGGGCGTGAACTATGACGACGACCAGGCCATAGCGCAGTGGCGCAGCTGGCTCGTACAGGACCAGCGCTTTGTCGATGGCCGCCCCGATGTCGTCACCTGGCAGAGCGAACCGCTCACGCAGACGCTCACCATCCGCGGCGCACCGCAGGTGTTCCTGCAGGCTGAGACCACGGGCACCGATGCCGATTGGGTGGTGAAACTGATCGACGTGTTTCCCGGGCAGGACCCCGAGGACGCCGCGCGCTCCGGGATGCAGATCATGATCGCCGCGAATATTTTCCGCGGGCGTTATCGTGAGTCCCTCGAGCAGCCAGCGCCCATCAAGGCAAACCGCGCGCTGGAATACCGCTTCCCGCTGCCCGAGGCCAACCACAGCTTCCTGCCGGGACACAAGGTCATGGTACAGGTGCAAAGTAGCTGGTTCCCGCTCTACGATCGCAACCCCCAGAGCTGGGTGCCCTCGATCATGGAGGCCCCGCCCGAGGCCTATCGCGCCGCGCGCCAGCGCATCCACACCAGTGCAGCACACGCTTCCCGGATCGTGCTGCCCGTAGATGAGTCATTGCCATGAGCCTGCTTTTCCAGATCGAGGGCGCCGAGCTCGCCTATGGCTCGCACCCGCTGCTTGACGGCGCGGGCATGCGATTGATGCGCGGCGAGCGCGTGGGCCTGATCGGGCGCAACGGCAGCGGCAAGTCCTCGCTGCTGCGCGTGATTGCAGGTCAGGCAACGCTCGACGGCGGCGAGATGCGCACCACCGATGGCGTGCGCGTGGTGCTGGTGGAGCAAGAGCCGGTGCTGCCCGATGCCCCCACCATCCGCGAGAGCCTGGTGCTGCGCGGCGCACTCGACGATATGCACGACGAGCGCGAGCGCTGGCGCGTGGAAGCGCGGCTCGACGAGTACCTGCACCGCTTGTCGGTGCGCGCCGAGAGCGACCCCGCGAGTGCATCGGGCGGAGAGCGCAAGCGCGCGGCACTCGCACTGGCGATGGCGCTGGAACCCGAATTGCTGCTGCTGGACGAGCCCACCAACCACCTCGATATCGGTGCCATCGCGCTGCTCGAGGAGATGGTGCAGAAGCTGCCCGGACTGATCCTGATCACCCACGATCGCGCCTTCCTCGACCGCGTGGCCACGCGCATCGTGGAGCTCGACCGTGGCTGGCTGCGCTCCTACCCCGGCAATTTCGCGGCCTACCGCGCGCGCAAGGACCAGGAACTGGAAGCCGAGAAAATCGCAGCGCGCAAATTCGACACGTTCTGGGCGCAAGAGGAAGTGTGGATCCGGCAGGGCATCAAGGCGCGCCGCACCCGTGACGAGGGCCGGGTACGCCGTCTCGAGCGTCTGCGCGAAGAGCGCGCCGCGCGCCGCGAACGCCTGGGTAACGTGCGGCTCTCGCTGGATGCGGGCGAACGCTCTGGCAAGCTCGTGGCGGAGCTCGAGCACGTGCACCAGTCCTTCAGCGGACGCGTGCTGGTGCGGGATCTGTCCATGCGCCTGATCCGCGGTGATCGCCTCGGGCTGGTGGGGCCCAATGGCGCGGGCAAGAGCACACTGCTCAAGCTGATCCTCGGTCAACTCGCGCCCGACAGCGGCACGGTGCGCATGGGCACCAAGCTCGAGGTCGCGTACTTCGACCAGATGCGCGAGCAACTCGATCCCGAGCGCACGCTCGCTGAGACCATCAGCCCGGGTTCCGACTGGGTCGAGATGGGCGGCAACCGCAAGCACATCATGAGTTATCTCGCGGACTTCCTGTTTCCACCGGAACGGGCCAGAAGCCCCGTGAGCACGCTCTCAGGCGGCGAGCGCAACCGCTTGCTACTCGCACGGCTCTTCGCCAAGCCTGCGAACCTGCTGGTGCTGGACGAGCCCACGAACGACCTCGATATCGAGTCGCTCGAACTCCTCGAAGACACGCTCGCCGACTACACCGGCACGCTGCTCCTCGTGAGCCACGACCGCGCCTTCCTCGACAACGTCGTGACGCAGACGCTGGTGGCCGAGGACGATGGCCATTGGCAGGAGTACGCCGGCGGCTACAGCGACTGGCTCTTGCAGCGCGCCGCACCCGCCGAGGCAGCCGCGGCCGCATCCACGCGCACGGCAACGACACCCGCGACACCCGCGCGCAAGGGATCGGGCGCCAAGCTGAGCTTCAAGGAGGCACGCGAGCTCGGGGAGTTGCCCGCCCGCATCGAGAGCCTGGAGCAGGAGCAACACGCGCTGCTCGAGAGCATGGCCGGCCTGAAGGGCTCGGCAATGCAGGACGCAGCGCACCGCGCTACCGAAATCAGCGGGCTGCTGGAGGGGGTTTACGCGCGCTGGGAGGAGCTCGAGGCGCGACGCTAAGTGGCGATTCGGTCCCCCGCAGTGCTGAGCCTTGAGCCTTCGTAACAGGCGACACCAGCGGGCTCGCCCGCCTATGCTTTCGGTGGCGTCATCCCCGGGAGTTTCCATATGCCTTCGTTCAAGGTGCTCGCTGCAGCCATCGTCATGGCCGGAATTGGCTGCGGCGGCGCCGCCGCAGACCCGGCATTGGAAAGCCGCTTCGACGCCCTGATAAACCCGGCCGAAATGGACGGATGGATGAAAACAATGGCCGCCGAACCCAACCATGTGGGCGCGCCGCACAACAAGGCAAATGCCGAGCTGACTCTGGCGCAGTTCCGCGAGTGGGGCTGGGACGCGAAGATCGAAACCTTCGACGTGCTCTATCCCACACCGCTGGAAGTGGGGCTGGAGCTGCTGGGCGAAGCACCATTCAAGGCAACGCTTACCGAGCGGCCCGTGCCGGGGGACGCAAGCTCCGCGCATACGGCGGGGCAGCTGCCTGCATACGTCGCCTTCCAGGGCGATGGCGACGTCACCGCGCCGCTGGTGTATCTGAATTACGGCATGCCAGCCGACTACGAGGCCCTCGAGCGCATGGGCGTGGATGTGAAGGGCAAGATCGTGATCGCGCGTTACGGCAGCGGCTGGCGCGGCCTGAAGCCGCAGCTCGCGCAGGAACACGGTGCCGTGGGCTGCATCATCTACTCCGATCCGCGCGACGACGGCTACGCGGTGAACGGCACCTATCCCGATGGCCCCGCGCGCCCGGAGCAGGGCTTCCAGCGCGGCTCGGTGGCGATGATGCCCACCTATCCCGGCGATCCGCTCACACCCGGTGTGGGCGCAACCAGGACGGCCAAGCGCCTGAAGCGCGAGAACGCACCCACCATCCTGAAGATTCCTGTGCTGCCCGTATCCTACGGCGATGCCACGCATTTCCTCGCGGCACTCGGCGGTCGCGTGGCGCCGCCGGAATGGCAGGGCGGCTTGGGCATCACGTATCGCGTGGGCGGCACGGAAGACGCGCGCGCGCACTTGAAGGTCGCATCCGAGTGGAGTCTGAAAACCATCCACAACGTGGTGGCCACCCTGAAAGGCGCGCAATACCCCGATCAGTGGGTGCTGCGCGGCAACCACCGCGACGGCTGGGTCTTTGGTGCCTCTGATCCGCTGAGCGGCCACATTGTGATGATGGCCGAGGCCAAGGCCATAGGCGCTCTCGCAAAAACTGGCTGGAAGCCCGCGCGTACGCTGGTGTATCTCAGCTGGGATGCCGAGGAGCCGATGCTGCTGGGCTCCACCGAGTGGGCCGAAACGCACGCCAAGGAGTTGCAGCAGAAGGCCGTGGCCTACGTGAATACCGACGGCAACGGACGCGGTTTCCTCGAGGTGGCGGGCAGCCATTCGCTGCAGTCCTTCGTGCGCTCGGTGGCGCGTGATGTAAAAGACCCGCAAACGGGTGTGTCGGTAGACGAGCGTGCGCGCGCTGCGGCGCTCGCCTCTTCCGACCCTTCGCCCCGCGCGCGGCAACTCGCCAAGGCCGCGTCCGACGGCAAGGATCTGCCGCTGGATCCGCTGGGATCAGGCTCGGATTTCTCGAGCTTTGTGCATCACCTGGGCATCGCCTCGCTGAACGTGTCTTTCGGTGGCGAGGGCGATAGCGGTGGCGTGTACCACTCGGCCTACGATACCTGGGAACACCACTCGCGCTTCGTGGATCCGGGATTTGCCTACGCCGGCGCGCTGGCCAAGACCACCGGCCGCATGGTGCTGCGTCTCGCCGACGAAGCCCTGCCCGTGATGCGTTACACACCGGTCGCCGACACGGTGGCGGAGTACATCGACGAGCTGCAGAAACTTGCCGACACCAAGCGCGAGGCGCAGCAGCAGCAAGCGAAGGCGCTGGCCGCTGGCGCCTATCGACTGGCCGATGATCCCACCCTCTCGCGCGGGGACCCCACACCACTGAAACCCGTACCCTACTTCAGCTTCGCGCCCTTACAGAACGCCCTGCAGCGCCTGAAGACAAGCGCGGCCACCTATGACGCAGCGCTGGCTGAGAAAGGTGCAACGCTGCCCGCTTCCACGCGCGCCGAGTTGGTGGAACTCGCGGCGCGCAACGAGCAGGCGCTGCTGCAGGAACCCGGCCTGCCCGGCGGCCGCGGCTGGTACCTGAACATGCTCTACGCACCCGGCCGTCTCACCGGTTACGGCGCGAAAACGCTACCCGGCGTGCGTGAAGCCATTGAAGACGAGCGCTGGGCAGACGTTGAGATGTACACCGCGCTCAGTGCGCGGGCGTTGGAAATGTATACGGAGGGTCTGGAGGAGGGTGTGAGGGTGATGGGGCGCTGAGCCGTAGGCAGAGCTGCCAGGAGACCACCACGATGATGCGCTTCTCCGCTCCCGTGCTCCCCCTATGTCTGCTCATCGTCCTGTTTTCGCCGATCCGTTCCCACGCAGGTCAGACACTCGGCAACACCATTTCCACAATCGAACGCGATCTCTCCACCCGCCCCGAATCCACCGCCGCCGGCCCCGCTGCCACCGAGCGTTACATCGCAGGCCTCGTCTCTGCGAGCCTCGAAGTCTTCGAGCAATCGCGCCATCTGGATGCGCCGTACTTCGGGCGCTCGGCGGGGCTAGACGGGCGGCCGGGTCTCTTCAACCCCGACAACATCTACCGCTCCGCACTGCTTTCCGGCGAGGGGCGTTACCGCATCACCGGTAAGCGCGGTTCGCATGCGCTGTTCACGCTGCAGATCCTCGATGCGTATCCGGTTATCGCGCTAGGCAAGAATCTCGCGGTGATCGATCTGGATGCGCTCGGCATCCGCGCGGGCGAGGACTTCAGCATCACGCTGGGCGGAACGCGCGCCGAGGGGCGCTGGTTCGCGCTGCACCCGTCTGCGCGCGCGGTCCTCGCCCGTCAGACCTTCACTGACTGGAACACAGAAACGCCGTCGACGTTCCGCATCGAGCGGCTCGACACCGCCGCCTCGCCCGTCGATGCAAGCGTGCCGGGAGCGAGCGCAGCGGACTATCTCGCCGCCGCCTCAAGGCTCTGGAACAGCGGGCTGTATGCGCGCGTCCCCGTAAATGCCTTCCCGCCGCCACGCCCCAGCGATACCGCCGCTGGCGGGCTGGGTGGGCAGCAATCGGTGATGGCGCGCTTTCGTCTGGATGTGGGCATGGCGCTGGTGGTCTCGGTGCGGCGCAGCGCGGCGCGCTATCAGGGCATACAGGTAGGCGATCCCTGGTTCGTGACGCCGAATGCAGTTGATCACACGGCGAGTTTTTCCACTGCACAGGCGGCAGTTGATGACGATGGCTTGCTGCGTTTCGTGATCAGCGATACCGATCCCGGTGTGGCCAACTGGCTCGACACCGCCAACACGCGGGAGGGTTTCGTGTTCCTGCGTTGGCAAGGTTTGCCTGCGCCACTCGTTGCCGAAGATGCGCCCCGCATTGAAGTTGTGCCTCTGTCGGAACTACGAGCGCATCTCCCCGCCGGCACGCGCTGGCTGAATGCGACGGAGCGTGCGTCGCAAACGGTATCGAGACGTACGGTGCCGTTGCGTTCTTGAGGGTGTGGATGGCGCTGAAGTTCAGCGGCTCGAAAACGATATGCGCCTCTCCATCCCGGGCGCCGGCTGGCTTGCCACAGCGCAATAGGGCCCCTGCATTCGCTATTCGCGAATAGCGAATGAGCACCCGGAAATAGCCCGCACCGCATCGAATCCCCAGCCCGTACTTCGACCGCAGGATCTGGTGGTCCTGCTTCGGCTGGCGCTCGAGCCGGAATCACCGCCCAGTTATTCGGCCCTTGCGGTGGATGTGGGGATGACGGCCTCCGAGGTGCACGCCGCGGTAGCGCGTTAGATTCACACGAGGACGGGGCGCATCTTGTGTGAGGGCTTGCCCGTACTTTTTGGGCCACTGTTGCCCTGCTACGGTGACTCCGAGGCAGGGTCCTCCAGCAGCGAGCGTACAGGTGCCCGGTGCTGAAGAACACATGGAGGAGCCATGCTGCGTATGCCCTGGATGCTGCACGCCTCGGACAGCCGCATGACCAGCCTCCTTTCCATCGCTCGCACCGCGCTCGGCGCAGACGCTCTTTGCCTCTGGCGTGTGGACGCATCCGGCGCTGCGCTGCCTGTGCTGTGTATTCACGAGGGCTGGCTCACTGCCGCCTTCGCCCCGCCCGCTGCGGAAGAGCCTGCCATTGCGCTGGCTTCCGGCGAGGCCTCAGCGGCACTCCTGCCGGCGGAACTGCGTCTGGCACGCACAGTTGCGCCGGGTGCCGTGCTGCGCGCCAGCGGCACCAAGCGGGGACTGGTGTCGCTGTGGGAGGCGGGTTGCACACCTCCACCGGATGCGAGCCGGACGGCGCAAGCACTGCTGGAGCAGTGGGCGGTGCTGGATCACGAATGCGCGCTCAGCCAGGAACTCGACCAGGTCAGGCTCCAGATGGAGGGCCTGTTCCTCGCCATGCCGCAGGGCGTGATCCGGTTGCCGGAGGCGGAACATCCCGGACTGGTGAACGAGGACGCAGCCTTGCTGCTGGGCGTGCCCATCGGCGAGATCGCCGAGCCTGAGCTCGCGGCCGCGCTCAACCGCCTCATCGAACGCTCGGAAGAGCCCATGAACCTGCGGGAGGGATTGTCCGCTGCGCG
>CAJADV010000184.1 GCA_903938575.1 uncultured Gammaproteobacteria bacterium | reverse complement strand
GTGAAGCCTGCCGCCCTGAACGAAAGCCCCGCCCTCGCCTTTGGCGCAGAAGCCCAGATCCTCGATCATCATCAGCGCCGTGATCGAGAAGCAGTCGTAGAGTTCGAGCACGTCGATGTCTGTCGGCCCCATGTCGGCCATCGCATAAGCCCAGGGCGCCGCGAAGGTCTGTGGGGTGGCGCTCAGCACGCCCTGCTGACTGATGTAGGGCGCGTCCTTGATGATGCCGTGCCCCAGCCCGGCAAGCTCGACCACTGGCTTGGCGAGGTCGCGCGCGCGCTCAGGCGTGGTCATCACCCAGGCCGCCGCGCCATCGGAGATCAGGCAGCAGTCCTCGACACGGAGCGGATCCGCGAGCATGGGACGGGCGAGATACTGCTCCAGCGACAGCGTCTTGCCGCGCATCACCGCGCCCGGATGGCCGTTGGCATGGCGCCGGAACGCCACCGCCAGTTCGCCCAGCTGCTCCGGTGTGGTGCCGTATTCATACATGTGGCGGCTGGCCTGTGTGGCCATGTAGACCGGCTGCGGGTACCAGCCAAACGGCAGCTCGAAGAACGCCTTCATGGCCTCGCCCGCATGCCAGTCTCCCGGCGTGCCGGTGCCGGCAGCGCGACGGCTTGCCCAGTCGACCGCAAATACATTGACGATATGGCGGGCGCGCTTTTCTCGTAGCGCCTGCGCGGCGTACTGGGTACAGGTAGCCGCCCACACCATGCCGCCGCCGCGCTCGCTCACCCACATCTCGTGTGAGGTGCCGAAGTAACGGTGGAAGTCCTCGACGCGAATCTGGTCGGCCACGTGGGGCGTGTACATGAGGCCGTCGATATCCGCCGGGCGCAGGCCTGCATCATCGATCGCGTTGCCGATGGCCTCCAGCGCCATCTCCACCGCCTGGCGGCCAGACGGGCCGCTGAACAGCGACTCGCCCACGCCCGCGATGGCGAGTTCGCCGCTGATGTCCTCGATTTCGGCCGCGTGGCCCCAATCGAAATGGCCCGCGCGCCGGCGCAGCTGCGAAAGGCTCTGTCTGGCAGACATGGATTCAGTCCCTCAATGGCCCGATCATCGCCAACAAAACATTTGCAGTAAATGGTTTCCTTGCAGAAACTGCTGCTCGTGAACGGATCGCAACCTCGCGCAGGAGACACCGCATGGCCACCGACGCCACACGCCACTCATCGTGGTTCTCGGCCAACGCCGACAAGGCATGGGCGGAGCGCCATTTCCTGCTCTTCATCCCGGTCTGGTTTCTGTTCAACATGGGCGTCCAGGCGGCGGGATGGCTGAACACGGGCAATTTCTGGAACATCGCGCAGAACCTGCTCATGTGGCTGCCCTGGTGCGTTGCGCTGCCGTGGTGGCTGCGGCGCGACAGCGGTGTCGCATGGCACCGGAGCTACTGGTTCAAGTTCAACCTGTTCATTTTCGTCTGGACCTTCTGGGCCACGTACTTCCACACCGAGTACTTCTTCCAGGTGCTCGGGATGCGTTATCGCTTCCCGGAGGTATCGCTCTACCTCGATTCCGCGCTCTGCGGCCCGGCCGAGGCCACGGCGCTCGCGACCATGCAGAAAGTGCCGCCCTCGATGTACCTCAACGCCACCGCGTTTTTCATCGTCTACCACGCCAGTGCCGTGGTGGTTATGCGTCGTTTCCGCGCCTTCACCCGCGCACTCGGCCCGATCGGCAAGGGACTCACATGGCCGCTGATTGTTGGCGCCACGGCAGTGTTCTGGGCGTGGATGGAAACCTTTTTCTACTTCCAGGTCGCCGCCAACGACATGGCCAACGTCTGGTATCAGGACCTGCCCCGCATGCTTGCCTATGGCTCGTGGTTCTACGCCCTGTACTTCGTCGTGAGCTTCCCGATGGTCTACCGCCTGGACGAAGATCCGCAGGAATCGCCGTGGCCGCTGTCGCGGGTGGTGATCGAGGCGAGCGCGGTGGGGATGATCAGCATGTTCCTCATCGATCTGGCAACGCATGTTCTGGGTGGCAAGCTGTGAGCGCCACGCGATGAAAGTGCTGGTCACCGGTCCCGGTGGACTGGTGGGTGCGCACGCCGTGGCCGCACTGGCGCGGGAGCCACGACGCTTCACGATCCGCGCACTGGCCCGTGACCGCGCGCGGCTGCTCGCCGCACTGGCGCCACTTGGCGTCACTGCGGAGCATGTCGAAATCGTTCTGGGCGACGTGACCGACAAGGCCGCCGTCACTGCAGCAGTGACCGGCGCAGACGCCGTGATCCACGCCGCCGGGCTCTACTCGCATGACGTGAACGACGCCGCGCGCATGCACGACACGAATGTGCACGGCACCCGCTGCGTGCTCGAGGCGGCGGTCGCGGCCGGAGCCGACCCCGTGGTGCATGTCTCGAGCTATCTGGCGCTGTTTCCACCGGGAGGCAGCATCCAGTGTGCGAGCGACCCGGTAACCCGCCCCCGCAGCGCCTACGCCCGCACCAAGGCCGACGCCGAGCAGATAGCACGCGGCATGCAGGATCGCGGCGCGCCCGTGGTGACGCTTTACCCGGGCGCGATTCACGGCCCGCTGGATCCCACCTTCGGGGCAAGCCCCGCCTACCTCGCGGAATCGATGCGCACCGGGCGAATGCTCGTGAACCGCGCAGGACGCGGCTATATCGATGCGCGGGATCTGGCTGCCCTGCTCGAGCGCACACTCGCGCGCGGGCTAGGACCGCGGCGCCTGATGTGCGGTGGCCGTTATGTGGCCGACGAGGAGATACGTTCGCTGCTGAGCGGGCTGACCGGCCAGCCCATCCAGGCAATGCGCATACCCGGCCCGATCCTTCGCGTCATGGGCCGGATAGGTGACGCCGCACAACTGCTCACGGGCAGAAGCCCTGCGCTCAGCTACGAAGCCGCCTGCGTCATCACCCGAAGCGTGCCCTGCGACGACACCGAGGCACTCGCACTGCTCGGGCGTCCGTGGCTGCCGATCGAGCGCTCCCTGCAGGACCTGCTGGTCTGGATGCGACAAGCAGGACACCTCAGCGCAAGCGAGGCCGGTCCCGCCATCGATGCGCTCGCGCGCAACAACTCCCCGAACGGAAACTGACCCATGCGTTTCTGGCAAGTGCTCGCGATGACAGACATGGACGAAGTGATGGTGCTGGCGCGCCACGCCGAGGAACTCGGCTTCGAGGGCATCACGCTGGCCGACCATCTGATCACCTTCCGCGAGCAGTACGAGAGTTACCCGGAGAGCGAGGACGCGGTGATCCGCTGGTACCCGCAGACGCACTGGCCCGACCCCTGGGTGATGTTCGGTGCGCTCTCGCAGGTCACCACTCGCCTGAAATTCATCACCTCGATTTTCGTGGTGCCCATGCGCGACCCTTTTACCATCGCGAAGGCGGTGTCAACAGCGGCACGGCTCAGCAACGACCGCGTGATACTCGGCGTGGGGATCGGATGGCAGGAGTCGGAATTCCGCCTGGTCGATCGCAGCTTCCGGGATCGTGGCGCGCGCACCGACGAGATGATCGACGTGATCAGACTGCTGATGAGCGGCGACATGGTCGAATACCACGGCCGCTTCCACGACTTCCCCGCGCTGCAGATGGCCCCCGGCCCGCACCGGCCCGTACCGATCTGGATCGGCGGCTACTCGGAGGCCGCATTGCGCCGCGCTGCGCGTAACGATGGCTGGGTGGGGTCGATGCACGATATGGCACAACTGCGCCATGCCATGCAGCGACTGCGCGAGGAACGGACGGCTCTCGGCAAGGGAATGGACGACTTCGGCACCACACTTACGCTGATCGGCGCCGGAACCGGCGACGCGGATCCGGAACCCCTCTTCCTGGAGGCCGCGGAACTCGGGGTCACCTCGATCTACCGAGATGCCTGGCTGGACGAACGCGGCCGCGCCAGCGTGCTGACGCTGGACGAAAAACTTGCCGACATGGAACGCTTCGCGAGCCGTTTCCTGCGCTGAAAACGAGCGCGCGCAATCAGCCCTCGTGATCGATGACGATCCGGAACAGCGCGCCATCGCGCAGGGTGTAGGTGCCACGCAATCGCAGCTCGAGGGACTGCCCCGCTTCCAGCGCCATGCCCAGAAAATCCGGCACGTCTACTTTCGCCACGAAGCAGTCCCGGATATCGACCACGGCAGTCGCCCCGGCAAGCGTGATCGACTCGGCGCTCATACGGTCGCTGAAATTCGAGGTAATGAAACGATAGGTATCCAGGATGGCGTCGGGACCATGGAGCACACCCTGACTGGAGTGCAGCTCCACCTCGGGATGATAGAAGCCCCGCAGGCGCTCCGGATCCTCGCTGTTGTAGGCCTCGTAGTAGGCACGCATGTAAGCGGCGTCGATGAACTCATGCTGCAGCGTGAGCCAGCTCTCGAGCACCGGACCGCAAACGGGCAGGATGAGCTCCACCTGCGCCGGGTGCTGCGAATAGGCCAGAAAATCCGCCGCGGTCGCAAACTCCGCCACCACCGCGAGATCCGCTGTCTCCGGCAGCAGCCCGAGATCGAGCCCCGGACTAATGGAGAGCAATTCGGGAATGTGCGCTGGCAGCCCGAGGTAGGCTTGGCGCACGGCCTCGCGGGAAGCCTCGTCGGTGCCAGCCCTGAAACGGATAAAGGTCACGCTGCGGATCATCGGGGATTTTCTCCTTCCTTGAATTCAGTTGGCAGGCTCCGGCGCAGGGGCGCTTGCCGCCTGCTCGTCGGCGTGCAGTTTGATGGCCGCGTTGATGCCGCCCACGTAGGCCTCCATGAAGCGGTTGGCATTGGCCGCCGCCCAGTCGAGCGAGGCCGTCCGATTGGCGTTCGAGTGCTGGAAT
>CAJADV010000183.1 GCA_903938575.1 uncultured Gammaproteobacteria bacterium | reverse complement strand
CCCGTAACGCTCGGGGATCGTTGCGGCTTCGATCCGGTCGGGTGCGTCTTCGGCGTGTGTCATCGGGGGGGCCTCGCAGCGTGGAGCGATCAGTGAAATTCTGGCGCGTTGAGCATAGGTGTCTCAGCGCGCGTCGGGCATGGTCCGAACGGGTGATCCAGCGGCGCTCGCGCCCGCCAGTCGGCCGAAGAATGTCGCGTCTCCGATCGACATGCCGCTCGAGTAGCCGGCGCCCGAGCGGGGCAGGCCGCAACTGTTGCGTCCGGCGGTGAACAGTCCGGGTACGGCCTGTCCGTCCTCGGTCAGCACTTCGCCGGTGGCGCGCGCTCGCAGGCCTCCCAGCGTGAACACCGGGAAAAACGCACCCGAGCCGGGCGTCACCTCGCAGGCCGCGTAAGGAGGCTCCAGCGGGCGCAGGTAGTCCGTGTGCTTGCGAAAGAGCGGGTCGCGGCCCTCGCGTGCATGACGGTTGTAGAGAGCGATGGTGTGAGCGAGCGTGTCGGCGGGCATGCCGAGTTCGGTTTCGAGTTCCTCGGCCGTATCGCCCGTAGCTATGATGCGGAAGCCGCCAAGCGGTGGCCGGTTGAAGTCATGCATGTGTCCGGCATCGACGATCATGTAATGCCGCTCCGGGTAGCGCTTCAGGATCGCCTCGCCCATGCGGCCGTGGTAGACGTCCTCGTTGATGAAGCGCTGGCCGTGGCTGTCGACCATGATCGCCTCGACAAAGTTTGCCGGCGGGTAGAAGGGCAGGCAGACGAAGCCCTCGTTCATGTTCATCGCCGCGCCGCCGGCGCCGAGGCCAATGCAGATGCCAGAGCCGTCGTCGTTGGGATTGCCGTTCAGCGTGGTGTGGTTTTGCAGCCACGGCGCGTGGCGGCTTACCATGTCGGTGTTCATGATGAAACCCCCGGCGCAGAGCACCACGGCGCGTCGGGCCGCGATGCGGATGTCGCGTCCCTCGCTTCGCGCGAGCAACCCCACCACCGCGCCGGTGTGATCCACGATCGCCGTCTGCGCGCGGGTGTCACACAGTATCCGGACGCCCTTGGCGCGGGCCGAGGCGATCAGCTTCTCCATCAGCATGCTGCCGCCGCCTTCACCCATCGCCTGACCCTTGTGGCCACGCGGCACCGGGGTGGCATGTTCGGCAAAGCCCGTGCAGGCCTCGTTGCCGGTGTAGATCAGACACTCATCACCAGGGGTGTTGGTGTTCTTCGTCGGGTAGTACTCGGGCTTGAAGTGCATGCCCTGCGCCAGCAGCCAGTCGTAGTGGGCGAGGCTGCCGTCGACATAGAGCCGCACGCGCTCGGGATCCGCGTTGGTGCCGCTCGCGCGGATCAGGTATTCGTACATGGCCTCGGGCGTGTCGCTGAAGCCGCAGGCTTTCTGGATCGGCGTGCCGCAACCCATGTAGATCAGGCCGCCCGCGAGTGCCGTGGTGCCGCCGCCGGCGCTCGCGGCCTCGAGGATCAGCACTGTGGCGCCTGCATCTGCGGCAGCGATCGCGGCGCTGGCGCCGGAGGATCCGCAGCCCACGATGACAACGTCTGCCTCGTGGTCGAAGGCCGCAATGTCCTGCAGGCGCAGCGGGTGAGAGGCGCGGTGGTCGGTCATGGACTGTCTCCACGGGGGAAATGGAGACAGCCTATGTCGCGCGCCGCCTAAATCAAGCCCCGCAGCGCATCGGGTGAGGCTGCGGAGCCGGTTTGCCTCAGGCGAATCGCCCCGCGAGGTATTGCTTGGCTGCATTGCGCCCGGCGGCGCCGCTGATGCCGCCACCCGCATGAACACCGCTGCCGCAGAGCACGAGCGCGCCGATCGGCGTGCGGTGGTCCGACCAGTTCGGCAGCGGACGCATGAAGAAGAACTGATCCATGGCAAGCTGGCCGTGGTTCATATCGCCCTCGGTGAGGCCGTACTCCCGCTCGAGATCAAGCGGTGTGAGCACGCGACTGGCGCGTACCGAGGCCGCCAGCGCGGGGAATACAGGCGCCAGGGTGGCGAGCGCGATCTCCTCTAGACGCTTGCCCGCGCTCGCCCAGTCGCCGTTTTTCAGGCGGTACGGGGCGTACTGGAAATGCACTGCTACCGTCTCGCCGCGCGTGGTCACTTCCAGGTAGGGCGACTCGGATATCTCGTGGTACTTGGAGGCGTCATAGGCGCGCTCGAGGCGTTTGAGCGCGGGTGCAATCGCATGGGTGCCGGGGCCGATGCCGTGGCTGCCGTCGGTGCGCAGGTGGATCTTGGCCACGGCGCCGCGCATCTTGATGTTGCGCGCGTGCCAGCAGAATTCCGGCGCCAGTTCGCGCTCGCCGGCAAGTGCGAGCAGCGTGTGCCGTGGATCGGCCGCCGAGAACACCACGGGCGCGCGGATCTGCTCGCCCCCGGCCAACTCCACGCCAACCGCGCGCGAGCGCTCGATCAGCACCCGCTGCACGGCCGAGCCGGTGCGGATCTCCCCGCGTGCCGCGAGCAGGCTCTCGGTGAGCGCGCGCACGATCGTGCCGGTTCCGGCGGCGTATTGCGGAGCGGCCAGGCCGCCGCGGTTCAGCCAGTTGTGCATCAGCGTGAAGCCGGTGCCTGCGGACATCGGGCCCAGCGTATGGCCGTGGATCGCCACCGAGGCAAGCGCCGCGCGCAGGGCGGGCGACTCGAACCACTCCTCGAAGAGTTCCAGCGAGGTCATGGGCAGCGCACGGATGAAGCGGAACATGTCGCGCTTGCCGAGGCGGCGCAGGCGCAGCGCCAATTTGGCGAGCGGCAGCCCCTCGCGGCGCAGATCGACGTGGGGCAACTCGCGCGGCATGGGTGCCGCGTAGGCCGCCTCGAGCATCTCGGCGCAACGGTTCATGAACGCCACGAACTCGGGCCAGCGCGCAGCGTCGGCCGCACTGAAGGCCGCGATCGCCGCGATCGAGGCGGCATCCGTGAGCGCGGGGCCTATGGATAGCGCTCCGGTCTCGGTGTGCGCGGTGAAGGTTTGCGGCGCCGGCGCGGGTATCGACAGCCCGAGTTCCCGCACGATGTCCGGGCGCAGCATGCCGCCGGCGTGCAGGGAATCCACGTTCCAGCCTTCGCCGAAGGATTCCGTTACGGCCTGGCCGCCGGGGATCGCCCGGCGTTCCAGGACCAGCACACGCTTGCCTGCGCGTGCAAGGTAGTTGGCGGTGACGAGCCCGTTGTGGCCCGCGCCTATCACGATTGCATCGTAGCTGTTCATAGGGCTCACCAGTCCTCGAGGATCGCGGTCGCGGCCATCTTGCCGGCGGCGCCCATCACGCCGCCGCCCGGGTGGGCGCCCGCGGCGCCGAAGTAATAGCCGCCGAGCGGGGTGCGGAAGTCCGCCCATTGCGGCGTCGGACGCAGGAAGAACAACTGATGGAGCAGCAATTCGCCGTGCATGATGTTGCCGCCGGTGATGCCCGCGATGCGCTGGATATCCGCGGGCGTCAACACCTGCGCGCCGACGATGGCGCGGCGGATGTTCGGCGCGAATTTCTCCAGCGTGGAGATCACCGATTCGCCGAAGGCATCGCGCTTGGCGTCGTTCCACCCTCCCTCGATGTCGAAGGGGCAGTACTGCACGAAGCAGGACATCACATGATGGCCCGGCGGGGCCATGTCGGGGTCGATCTTCGAGGGAATGATGATGTCGAGGTACGGGTTCTTCGAGAAGCTCCCGTACTTGGCGTCGTCATAAGCACGCTCGATGTACTCGATGCTCGGACTGATGGAGATGGCACCCCGATGCAGCGCTCCCTCGCCAGGCATCGCGGTGAAATCGGGGAGTTCGGACAGGGCAAGGTTCACCTTGCCCGAGGAGCCGCGTACGCGGAAGTTGCGCAGTGCCGTCGTGACCTCGTCGGGGAAGTGCTTCGGGTCAACGAACTGGAGGAATGTGCGCTTGGGATCTGCCGCCGAGAGCACGGCCTTGGCGCGGAATTCATCGCCGTTCTCCAGCGCCACGCCCACCGCGCGCCCACCGCGCACGATGACTTCCTTCACCGGGCAGCCGGTGCGCAGTTCCGCGCCGAGCTCGCGTGCCGACCGGGCAATGGCCGCGCTGACGCCGCCGGTGCCGTCCTTCGCGAACCCCCAAGCACGGAACGCACCGTCGATCTCGCCCATGTAGTGGTGGAGCAGCACGTAGGCCGAGCCCGGCGAGCGCGGACCCAGGTAGGTGCCGATGATGCCGCTGGAGGCCTTGGTGCCCTTCAGGAGGTCGGTCTCAAACCAGTCGTCCAGCACATCGCCTGCGGACTGCGTGACGAGCTTGGACAGGAGTTCGAGCTCCTTCGAACTGAGACTCGCGCCGAACTGCCCGAGTTTCATCAGGCCCTTCAGGTCGCGCCAGCCGAGCGAGGAGGGGTCGGGCGGCACCAGGCTGATGATCGGCTTTATCGCCTTGGCTGCGCGCGCCATCTGCCGTGAGAACTCGTCATAGGCATCGGCATCGCGCGGCGAGTGGCGGTAGATTTCCTGCCGCGTCAGATCGTGATCGTCCCAGGCCGCCAGGTAGTCACCGTCCAGTCCGGGCGTGAAAGT
>CAJADV010000182.1 GCA_903938575.1 uncultured Gammaproteobacteria bacterium | reverse complement strand
GCCCGGACAAGACGGGCAGCGGCGATTGGGCGGGCACGGTGAGCCTGCGCGAAAGCGGCTGGGTACTCGCCCAGGTCACGGGCAAACCCACACCGCTGCTGCTTGATATGTACCCGTTCGCCACCACCAATCCCGTCTGGGTCGAGGTGGCGGGAAAACCCGCGCGCTCGCCGGCGGATGCCGCGTACTTCAGCGCCTGGATCGACCGCATCATCGCGGACGCCGCCGCGCGCACCGACTGGAACACCGATGAAGAAAAGCGTCGCACGCTCGAGTATCTGACGGAGGGTCGTGCGCGTTTTGATGCCATGCGCGATATGCCTGCACCTCGCCGGAACGGGAGTGAGCCATGAGTGTCATGAGCAGTCTTGGGATAAGCGCCGATGAGCCGGGCGCCTGCTCGGGCCCGAAGGCCTGGCACGCCGCCGATGGTGCTGAGCGCCTGGAATCACGCAATCCCGCCACCGGCGAGTTCCTCGGCAGCGTGCGCTGCGCAGGCGCCGAAGACTACGCACGCGTGCTGCGCAGTGCCCAGGACGCCGCGCTCGCCTGGCGTCTTGTGCCCGCGCCCAAGCGCGGCGAGATGGTGCGCCAAATCGGCGAAGCCCTGCGCGCGCATAAGGATGCACTGGGCTCGCTGGTGGCACTGGAGGTGGGCAAGATCAAGGCCGAGGGCGATGGCGAGGTTCAGGAAATGATCGATATGGCCGACTTTGCCGTCGGTCAGAGCCGCATGCTTTATGGTCTGTCGATGCACTCCGAGCGTCCCGATCACGCGATGCGCGAGCTGTGGCATCCGCTCGGCGTGGTGGGCGTCATGAGCGCCTTCAACTTCCCGGTGGCGGTGTGGAGCTGGAACGCGTTTCTGGCGGCGATCTGTGGCAATGCAACAGTCTGGAAACCCTCGCCCAAGGCGCCACTCACCGCCATCGCCGTGCAGAAAATCTGCAATGCGGTGCTGGAGCGCTGCGGCGCACCGCCCGTGTTCCAGTTGCTGGTGGATGGACCAGCCAACGCGCTGGCGCAGCGGCTGGTCGATGATCCCGCGGTCGCGCTGCTGTCCTTTACCGGCTCCTCGCGCGTGGGTCGCGAGGTCGCGATGCGCGTAGCGGGGCGCTTCGGCAAATGCCTGCTGGAGCTCTCGGGCAACAACGCGATCATCGTGGCTCAGGATGCTGCGCTGGAACTTGCCGTGCCTTCCATCGCTTTTGGGGCGGTTGGAACCGCGGGGCAGCGCTGCACGAGCACCCGGCGCCTGCTGGTGCATCGTTCCCGCGAGGCCGCCCTGGTCAGCGCGCTGGCATCGGCCTACGCACAGGTGCGCGTGGGCGACCCCATGGATCCCGCAACGTTGATGGGTCCGCTGATCGATGCGGCCGCAGTGGCCTCTTTCGAGGCAGTCGTGGCCGCGGCGCTCGCCGAAGGCGCCGAACTGGTTTGCGGCGGGAAACGCCTGCCGGGGCCGGGTCATTTCGTGCAGCCCACGATTTTCCGCGCGCGTAACGACATGGCCTGCGTGCAGCAGGAAACCTTCGCCCCGATTCTCTACGTGATGCCCTTCGACACGCTGGAGGAGGCCATTGCCATGAACAATGCCTCGCGATTCGGCTTGTCCTCGGCGCTGTTCACGAGCAACCTGCGCAGCGCCGAGCACTGGCTATCTGCGGCGGGCTCGGACTGCGGCATCGCCAACGTCAATATCGGCACCAGCGGTGCCGAGATAGGCGGGGCCTTCGGCGGTGAGAAGGAGACCGGAGGCGGGCGCGAGGCGGGCTCGGATGCCTGGAAAGCCTATATGCGCCGCCAGACCAGTACCGTGTTCCATGGCGAGCGCCCGGTGCTCGCGCAGGGCATCGAATTCCGGCTCCCGGGCTGACGCATTTTCATTCCGGGCGTGACGGGCGAGTTTTCGCCCTGCGCCCTTTCACGGCAGAGGTTGATGTCATGGATCTTTCAGGAAAGCGCGTGGTGGTCACGGGTGCCAACGGTGCCCTCGGGCGTGCGGTGGTCGCTCGTGCGCGCGAAATGGGCGCAGAGCTGCTGCAACTCGATATCGCTTTCCCGCCGGATGCAGGCCGCGACTGCCATGTGGAGGACCTGGCCGATGCGTCGGCGACATCTGCGCTTTTCGCAGGGCTTGGCCGCGTCGATGTCGTGCTCAACATTGCCGGCGGATTCAGCATGGGTCCGCAGACCTGGGAAGTGGCTGATGCCGACTGGGAGCAGATGTTTGCGATCAACGTGCGCACGCTGCAGAACGCGGTGCGTGCGGTAGTGCCGGGCATGATCGCGGCGGGGCGCGGGAGCATCGTCAACGTGGGCGCGCTGGGTGCCTTGAAGGGCCTGCCTCGCATGAGTGCATACACCGCGGCCAAGAGCGTGGTGATGCGCCTCACCGAAAGCCTCTCTGCGGAGCTGAAGGACCAGGGCATCAACGTGAACGCGGTGCTGCCCAGCCTGATCGACACGCCGCGCAACCGCGCTGATATGCCCGGCGCGGATTACGCCAGGTGGCTTAAGCCGGACGATCTGGCAAACGTGATGTGTTTTCTGGGGAGCGACGCGGCCCGTGCGGTGCACGGGGCGCTCGTTCCGGTGAGCGCGCTGGTCTAGCAACTCTAGGCGAACATGGCCGCGGCGCTCGCGGCAATCGTCATCAGGAGCAGGAACCAGCGCAGCAGGCGTGGGCTCGCCTTCACCGCGATCCGTACCGCGATCGAGGCTCCCACCATGGTTGCCGCACCCAGCACCAGGCCCGGTATCCAGCGCACCAGTCCGTCGACGATGAATATGCCCAGCGCCACCACCGTGAAGGCGCAGGTGCATACCACCTTCAGCGCGTTGCCTCTCAGCAGGTCGTAGCGCAGCGTCCCGCAGAGCACCGTGATCAGCACGAAACCCACCCCCGCGTGCACGAAACCGCCGTAGACGCCCGCCAAAAACAGCCCCCACCACGCGTGGGGCCGCTCGGCCACCTTGAAGGGAACAGTGCCTGCGGGTGGCTCCACGATATCGGGGCGAACCAGTATCAGTAGCGCGCAGCCAATCATGGTTGCGAGCAGCACGGGCTTCAGCGAGGCCGCGGGCATCCAGGCCGCGAGCAGGGCGCCCACCGCGCCACCGACAAGGTTCGGCAGCAACACGGGCCACAGGTCGCTCGTATCGAGCTTGCCCCGGCTGCTGAATCCCCGCATGGCCACCAGTGATTGCAGGAAGACGCCCACGCGGTTGGTGGCGTTGGCGATGTCAGCGGGCATCCCGAGCAGCATCAGTGCGGGGATGGTCAGATTCGAGCCACCACCGGCAAGGGTGTTGATGATGCCCGCAAGCACGCCCGTCACCAGCAGAACGGCATAGCCTACGGTGTCGACGTCTTGCATGCGCTGCTTGCCGTGTGGGTATTGCGAGGCGACATGATAGCCCCGGGTCGCGGGGGCGCCGATTGCAAACTTTTTTGCCTGCGGCGTGCGCGTGTCCGCTGCGGCTGCGCTCAGGCTTTTGGTGTGCGCTCGTAGACCTTGCGCTCGGCGATGGACGCGGGTACCTCGGCACGATCCACGTAGAACTGCGCGTACCACTGGCGCAGCTTGTGGATCGGCCCGTCGCCGTCACAGAGCAGCGGGTTGTCGACGCGGCACTTGGTGTGCCAGATCTCGACATCCTGGAAGAAGGCGAAGCGGTTGGCCTCGGCATAGCCGGCGACTACCGCCGCGTTCTGCTCGTCGTTCAGCCCGGGGTCCTTGCGCACCAGCACGCCGAAGCGCAGATCGAAGCTCTCGGTGTCGATGGGCACGTGGCTCACCAGCAACCGCACCTCCATGTCCACGCCGCCGAATTTCCCGCTCTGGTAGGTGAGCATGTAGGCCGGTCCGTGGTAGATCGCCCGCGAGAAGAGCTCGCTGCCCTCGGCGAGGCGCTCGCTGTGTCCCCAGAATTCCTGCGTGTAGTTGTGGCCCTCGACGATATTGCGAAAGCGCGTGCAGGCGGCTCCATGCACCGTGGGGAAGTGCGCCCAGTCGGCCATGTTGTCGACCAGTTCGCGGGCATTGGTGTGGATGGTCATCTTTTCGACGTGCCAATCGGACCAGTCCTCGCTGAAGCAATGCTCCTCGCGCGGGGGGCGTTGCTCCGGGATCGGTGCACCGTTCTCGGGGTCGTTCCAGACGAAGAGCAGGTGGTTTTCCTCCAGCGTAGGCCATGACTTGATCAGCGCCTTTGCCGGGATGCGTGTGGCGTAGGGAATATGGTCGCAGCGACCATCGGGCCCCCAGCTCCACGCATGGAAGGGGCACACGATGGAATTGCCACAGACCTTGCCCTTGGCGAGGTTGCCACCCATGTGCGGGCAGAAGGCATCCATCACGCGCACCTGCCCGTCCTCGCCGCGGTAGGCCACCAGCCGCGTACCGAAATAATTCAGCATTTGCGGTTCAGCGGTGTAATCCGCGGCCAGACCCAGGCAGTGCCAGCCACGCCCGTAACGCTCGGGGATCGTTGCGGCTTCGATCCGGTAGGGTGCGTCTTCGGCGTGTGTCATCGGGTGTGCCTCGCAGCGGTGAGCGATGGATGAAATTCGGCCGGCGTGAGCATAGGTGGCTCAGCGCGCGCCGGGCATGGTCCGAACGGGTGATCCAGCAGCACTCGCGCCAGCCAGTCGGCCGAAGAATGTCGCGTCTCCGATCGACATGCCGCTCG
>CAJADV010000181.1 GCA_903938575.1 uncultured Gammaproteobacteria bacterium | reverse complement strand
CGGCATGTTCGGCTTCACTGCCGCCGAGCTCTTCAAGATCGACGACCCCACCGAGCGCAACGCGCCGAAGGTGCAGTTTTAACCGACCAAAAATCCTCGAGGTCGCGCGCCGTGAAGCTTCTCTGCCCCGCGTGTAAACGCATGCTCTATGATCGGACGCGAGAACGCTGAGGTTATCGCGATAGCGTCATTCCCAACAGCCTTCAGCCTAAAAACGGCAGTAGAAACGTGCGAAAAATCTCACAGGTGATTGCATCGGCGGGCTATGCCGCAAATTTCAGCATCAAATCAGCCTCACCCGCCGGGTGAGGCCGCCCGCATTGTTCCGGTGTGCGTGGCGAACGATGACGTCGAGCCGTTGATCGTGGACACGCCCGGCGGGCGTTTTCAGGCGCAGTTCGTGCCGGACCTGCCGGTCAGCTCGTTGGGTGCGCTCGTGTTTTTTGCCCAGTTTTTGGCCACCAGCGGCGGCTTCGAAGCGCTCGTTGCGGACACGCCCCTGAGCTACGAAAGCAATCGGGCCCACGCGCCCCGCGACGTGCTGGGGACGCTGCTTTTGGGCATCCTCGCGGGCCACTATCGCTACGCCCACCTCGCGGCTCTGCGCTGCGACGCGCTCGCGCCGAGCCTGCTCGGCTTGGCGGCCATCGTCAGCGAAGATTGCGTGCGCCGCGCCCTCCGGCGCATCTCAGCGGAGGCAGGCCAAGACTGGTTGCGGCGTCACCTCGACCAAAGTTGTCATGAGTTTTTGGATTCAAAGTGGATCCTCGACATCGATGTCACCATCAAGCCCATCTACGGCCACCAAGAGGGCGCGACGCTCGGCTATAACCCCCAAAAGCCGGGCCGCCCAAGCCATGCCTACCACACCTACTGGATCGCCACCCTGCGCCTGTGCCTGGACGTCGAGGTCCACGCCGGCAATCAGTCCGCCGCAGGCCATGGCTTTACCGGCCTGTGGTCCTTGATCGACCGTTTGCCCGCCCAGCGTCGTCCCCACTTTTTGCGCGGCGACTGCGCCTACGGTCAGGAGAAACTCATGTGCGAAGCCGAGGTGCGCAAACAGGACTACCTCTTCAAACTCCGCCGCACGGCCAAGGCCCGAGACTTGGTGGCATGGCTTGAACGCGACACCACCACTGTCTGGACCGACGCCGGCCAAGGCTGGGCAAGTGCCGAGGGCCAATTACTCCTCACGGGCTGGAGTCTGCAGCGCCGCGTGGTGGTTCTGCGTCGGCCCCTCAACGACCAAGGCTCCCGCGCCCGCCGCCGCTTCGCCCGGGAGCAAGCCACGCAAGGCCTGCTCTTCAGCGGCCCCGACGCGACCCTCTGCGAGCCCATCATTTACGAACACCAAATCCTGGTGACCAGCCTGCCGTATGAGCGGCTCACCCTCGCCACCTTGTATCGAGAACGGGGTGACGCGGAAAACCCTTTCGACGAACTGAAGAACCAGTGGAGTTGGTCCGGCTTCACCACCCATCACCTGCCATCCTGCCAACACGCCGCGCGCCTGGCGGCGCTGGCCTACAACTGGTGGACGCTCTACCATCGCCTCCTCCAGCCCGGCCAACACCACGAGGCGATCAGCACGCGCCCACGCTTGTTGATCGGGGCGGCCCGCCAGACTGAACACGCCGGGCAACGCCGTCTCGACGTCCGCTTGAGCCACGCCGAAGCCCCACAATTACAGATACTCATCGAGCGCGTGTCCATTTGGTTACAGGATCTCTTACGCAATGCTCAGCAGTGGACTCGTCCCCAGCGCTGGGCACAGATCGTTGCCCGAATTTTGCGCGAAAACTTCCCCGCCATCGGCCCAGAGCCACCACTCGCCCTCGCTCCGAGCTGATTCCCTCCGCTCAGCGACTCAGCTTAGCCTCCCAGCCCCCTTCTGCCGACGGTTTCACTCCGTCGGTCAGCTGTCTATTGCCGGATTTAGGTTGATAGGTATTCAGCACATTCGCGACGTTGATCTGGGTGGTCCACGTCACGCGACGAAACTTATAGGAATAAGCGAGCCACGCAGTCGTCGTCGTCAGATCCGGTCGCCCATAGATGAGGCCGCGATCCGTGTAGAGCCAGCGTCCGGGCACGTTGACCACCGGCATCTCTGCCGCCGACGCATTATCTGTGCTTTTCTTCACCCCGAGCGCCCCCGCCTTATTAATCACGTAGGTCTCGATCGGCCAGCGGACCACTTGATTGGCTTGTTGCAAGCGCAGTGAAACGAGCCCGCCGACGCGCACCCCTTTGAGCCAACCGTCGGAGAAATTATAACTGTTGGTAAAACTGACGGTGTAGCGGGGCACCCCGAGATTACGCATGCCGGCGCGACTCGCGATGTACATCCCGCGGTAGCCGAGCGGATCATCCCACGCGAGTTTATTGGCGGTCACAGGCAGACCCGTGCGCCCGGTGCCCACGTTCCCGTGCACTTTATCAGTCGTGACCGCGAAAATATCGCCGCGATTGGTGATGGCGCCGTTCACCGGATTGAGAATCGCGCGGTAATTCCCGCTGGCATCTCCGTTATTCAAAATCCCCACCGTGAGTTGCTGCAGCGGCGTCGTGGCGGCGTTATCCCCGGGGTTAATTTTCACAAGGTACGGCGCGCCATCCGCCCACGTCACGCCCCCGCGGGCATCGGTAT
>CAJADV010000180.1 GCA_903938575.1 uncultured Gammaproteobacteria bacterium | reverse complement strand
TCGTCGGTGATGTCGTGGCCCCAGTGCCGATAGGCCTTTTCCATGCGCAGCGAATTGAGCGCGTGATAGCCCGCATGCTTCAAATCGAAGGCCGCGCCCGCTGCGATGATCTCGTCATAGACGCCGGTCATGAATTCGGTGGGCACGTAGATCTCCCAACCGAGTTCGCCCACGAAAGTGATCCGCGAGGCGCGCACGATGGCGTAGCCCAGCTCGATCTCGCGGCTGGTGGCGAAGGGAAAAGCCGCATCGGACATGTCGTCGGGCGTGAGCGACTGCAGCAACTCGCGCGAGCGCGGTCCCATCACCGAGAGCACGCCCATGCCGGAGCTCACATTGGTGAGCACGCAGCGGTCGTCCGGGCCGATATGGGATTTGAGGTGGTGGAAATCGCGCACCTCCGTTTCGGCGCCACCGACGATGAGGTAGGCGTCTTCGGCGAGGCGTGTGACCGTGAGGTCGGCCTCGATGCCGCCGCGGGCGTTCAGCCACTGCGTGTAGACCATGCGGCCCACCGCCACGTCGACGTCGTTGGCGGATACGTGGTTCAGCACGCGGCAGGCGTCCGGCCCTTCGAGCCGGAATTTGGCAAACGAGGACTGATCGAAGATGCCCACCGCCTCGCGCACCGCGCGGTGCTCGGCGGCGCTCGCCTCGAACCAGTTCTGGCGGCCGTAGCTGTATTCGTAAGCGGGCTCGCTGCCCGGCTCGCCGTACCAGTTGGGTCGCTCCCAGCCGAAGGCAACCCCGTGACAGGCACCGGCCGCCGCCACGCGATCGTGCACGGCCGAGCGGCGCACGCCGCGGGCGGTCTGGAACTGGTAGAACGGCCAGTGCGTGGCATACAGCAGCCCGAGGCTCTCGCTCACGCGCTCCTTCAGGTATTTGCGATTGGCCTGGAAAGGCATGTTGCGTCGCACATCGACTTCCCAGAGGTCCATCGGTGGGTGCCCGTCGCGCATCCATTCCGCGACCACCTTGCCGATGCCGCCCGCGCTCTGCAGGCCGATGGAGTTCAAGCCCGCCGCCACGAAGCAGTTTTTCAGTTCCGGGGCCTCGCCCAGGTGATAGCGCACATCCGGCGTGAAACTCTCGGGGCCACAGAAGAATTTCTGGATGCCGGCGTTCTCGAGTGCAGGAACGCGGCGGATGGCATCTTCCAGCACCGGTGCGAAATGGTCGAAATCCCCGTTGATCTCGCCGTAGAAGAAATCCTCCGGGATGCCGCCCATGCCCCAGGGACGCGCATTGGGCTCGAAGGCGCCCACGAGGAGCTTGCCGGCGTCGTACTTGAAGTAGGCGCAATGGTCGTAGTCACGCAGCACCGGCAACTCGGGCGCAAGACCCGGGATGGCCTCGAACATCACGTAGTAGTGCTCGCAGGCATGGAGCGGGAGGTTGACGCCCACGCTCGCCGCCAGATCGCGCCCCCACATGCCCGGGCACAGCACCACGAAATCCGCATCGATCCGTCCGGCGTCGGTGTCCACGCCCGTGGCGCGGCGGCCATCGTGGCGAATACCGGTGACCTTGGTGTTCTGGAAGATCTTCACGCCGGCCGCGCGCGCGCCCTTGGCGAGCGCCTGTGTCACGTCCACCGCATTCGCGTAACCATCCGACGGACTGTGGATCCCGCCCACCACGCCCTCGAGGTTGGCGATCGGATAGAGCGCACCGATTTCATCGGTGGAGAGCACGT